>RDZP01000065.1 GCA_004294005.1 Cytophagia bacterium | reverse complement strand
TAAAATTTTAGAAAAGTAAAAAATCCGTTTAAATCCGTAAAATCCGCGTTATCCGCGTGCCTCCTGCTATAAATTTCCGTATAAAGTTTAGTAGAACCTTATTTTTTTAATTAGTAGTAGAACAAAATAAAAGTGTAAAGAAGTATTTAAAAAATCCGTTTAAATCCGTAAAATCTGTGTTATCCGTGTGCTTTCTCACAAACATAAAACTATACTTTAAAATTGTACTTAGTAAAATCCATTCAATAATAATAAATAAAATAAAAATTACTTTTTTTAATACAATAAACTTTAATAAAAATGATAACAACGATAGATTTAAACTTTTTGGGTGAAACTAAAAGTATCGCAAGTTTTTTGATTAAAACTAAAAACAATACACCTATTTTGATAGAAACAGGTCCACATTCTTCTCTCAAAAATTTACAAAATGAATTAGCAAAACAAAATGTTGATTGGAAAGAAATTAAGCATGTTTTTTTGACGCATATCCATTTAGACCATGCAGGAGCAGCTTGGGCTTTTGCTGAAAATGGTGCAAATATTTATGTTCACCCTGCAGGTGTTCATCATTTGGCACACCCCGAAAAATTGATGGAATCAGCCAAAAGAATTTATCAAGATAAAATGGATTTTTTATGGGGACAAATGCACCCAATTCCTGAAAATCAACTTATAAGCGTAGAAAATGAACAGGTTTTTGAAATTGATGAAATAAAATTGAAGGCTTGGCACACACCTGGTCACGCCATTCACCATATTGCTTGGCAGTTGGATAAAAATGTATTTACGGGTGATGTAGCAGGCGTAAAAATTGGCAATGGACCTACTGTTGCACCAATGCCTCCGCCTGATATTGATATTGAAGCGTGGTTAAATTCTATCGAAATATTAAGAAATTTGAAAGCAGAAAAGTTTTATCTTACTCATTTTGGTATTAATGATGATATTGAAAAACATTTAGATGATTTGCAACAAAATATGAAAAATCTTTCTGAATGGATTTTGGTTGAATGGCAAAAAGGAAAATCTATTGAAGAAATTACGCCAATTTTTAATGATTATTGCCAACAAGAACTGTTAAAACAAAATATTGACAAAAAAACTTTGCTTCGTTATCAATATGCTAATCCT
This sequence comes from Cytophagia bacterium, assembly GCA_004294005.1. GTDB lineage: Bacteria > Bacteroidota > Bacteroidia > Cytophagales > Microscillaceae > RDXZ01. Next base: position 14,917 of record RDZP01000065.1, on the reverse strand, counting down.
GCGTGGATGAGTGTAGCAGGTTTGGTAAGGTATTGGAAGAAAAAATTAGCGTAAATTTTCTAAATCAATTCAATAAAATAATTTTGAACGATTATAAATTACTAAAAAAACGTGAGTTCGGAATAATTTTTATTTATAAACAATTTATTTTCAATTACTTATAAATAAAATCTGTGTCGATTAAGATATTTTTGCTGGTAATTTGAAATAATAGTCAGACCTTCGTAAACTACGGTACAGACTATTCTTTCAAATTAAAAAAATTATTTTAAACATTTTTCATAAAACGTGGTCTGTACCGTAGTTTACGGAGGTCTGACCGCATTTTTTGAAAAATTACACACTTTTTTGAACAATTATTATCCCGACTCACGTTAAAAAAGAGAGAAAAACGAAGTTTTTATACGTTTTTCTCTCTTTTTATGTTTAAAAAGTACAAGTACAAGAATAGTTATTTAAGTTGCATCAATTTTATCTATCAAAAATTCAACTTTTAATAAAAATTTATCTAAAATTAATGGTTTTTCGATGCAATTAAAAAAACCCTTGTTAATCATTTGTGTTTTTTGAGATTTATCATTAATTAAAATCAGAATGGGAGGAGTTTTTTTAGAAAATCTTTGTTTTGCTGCCAAAATCCATTCTATTCCATTCAAATTAGGCATTTCAAAATCTGTGATAATCAAATCAAAATCATATTTTTCATACAAACCCAATGCTTCCAAGCCGTCCATCGCTTCTATTACTTCAAAATCGGCATATTCTAAGGGTAGTTTTAACCACTCTCTTAGATTTTTTGCATCTTCAGCTAATAAAATTTTTTTTTTCATTTTTTGGACTGGCTTTTATAAATACAATATTTTTTTATTATCTATTTTGATTCGAAAGTAATCATTAAAAATTGAACAATTACTTTAAAGGAGAATTAGGTTCTTTTTTCATTACATTATATACTATTTTATCCATCATTTTTGGCAGCCATTTATTCAGAAAAACGGCTAATTTTCCTTGCCTTGTCAATATTAAATCTCTTTTTCTTTTCTGAATAGCATTGATAATTTTTTTAGCGACTGTTTCTGCACTCATCATTTTTTGTTCTTCTCTTGGGCTTTCTCCTTGCGGATTTCCATTTTGGTCTAAGGCATATTTTCTGATATTAGAGGCTGTAAATCCGGGACAAGCCACCAAAATATGTACATCTCTTTTCATTACTTCTGTGCGCAATGCCTCCAAAAAACCATTCATTGCAAATTTAGAAGCTGTATAACCCGTACGTGCAGGCGTTCCACGATAACCATTAATAGATGAAATACCTACTATACTTCCTTTGCTTTCCAAAATATAAGGCAATGCATATTTTGTGGCGTAAACCATACCATAAAAATTAATATCCATAATTTGTTTGATGACTTCTATTTTTGTATCCTCAAACAATGCACGCATCGAAATACCTGCATTATTAATCAATATATCAATTTTTTGAAATTTTTTGATGGTTTCATTGATTATTCTTTGGTTATCTTCTTCGATTGCTGAATCTGCTACAATGCTCAAAACTTCTATATTTTTTTGTCTTAATTCTTGTTCTACAGTATCAAGTGCTTCTTTTCTTCGTCCTGTAATGACTATTTTTGCTTCTAAATTTCCTAATTCGAGGGCTAATGCTTTGCCTATGCCTGAAGATGCACCTGTAATTATGATGACTTTATTTTTCATAATCATTTTTTTAAGTTTTATCTATCCTTTGCAAAGATAAATAATTTATTTTTATTATTTGATAGTTTTTTATGAAAATATAAAAAGCAGGCTTTATAATATGATTTTTAGTGGGCAATAAAAATTAAATAAAGCAACTGTTTTGATTTGATGATAGTTATATTTGTGTGGATTAGAAATAGTTTTAAGACATTTTAAAAATATTTTTATAACTCATATTAATAAAAATTAAACCTATCATATCTTTAAGATTTGACAGGTTTGAAAGTTAAAAGTCAATTTTTAATGGGCATATTCTTACGCCAAATTTTGATAGACTAATCTTTGAAATTCTTTGTTCATCATTAATTCTTCATAAGGACCTTCTACTGCAACTTTTCCTTCATTCAATAAAATAACTTTATCACAAGACGAAAAAACATAAGCATCATCATCAACACTTAAAATAATTAATGTCCAACCATTTTCCTTTTCTCTTAAGAATGAAAGTATTTTTACCTTCTCTGTTTTTTGGATATGCTCCGAAAAATCATTGATAATCAATAATTTAGGTTTTGAGGCAATAGAACGTGCTAATGCGATTTTAGCGGTAATACTACCTGAAAGTGATTTGCCTGTTGCACCAATATGTGTTTGTAATCCATCAGGAAGCGAAGCAATGTAATCTCTCAAACCAATTTTTTCGATTGCCCAATTTATATCTTTCGAAGTAATATTAGAACGCCCTAATGTGATATTGTCTAAAATTGTACCATCAAAAATTTCATCTAAACTTAAATTTTTATTAATAGCATCTCTAATACTACTCAAATGTAAATCATGGATAGACCAGTTATTGAGCATTACACTGCCTTCATAGTTATTCAAAAAACCTAATAAAACTTTGATGAGTGTATTTTTTCCTGAATCATTAGCGCCTGCAATACAAATTGTTTCACCTGCTTTGATATCAAGATTGATACCATTCAAAGTGTATTTTGCATTGTCATTATAACGGTATTTAAGGTCTTTTGTAGTGATTTGTAACCCTTCTTTGTGTTCATTGAGTGATAAACGCATGCCATAACTACGTTCTACAGGCAAATCAGTTACTTGTCCAACCTTATCTACACTTACTAACAAATCATAAACAGTTTCCATACCAACAATTAGTTTTTCAACCGAACCTACTACCAAAATAATAATAACTTCAGAAGCAACAAATTGACCTAATGTGATACTTCTATTGACGACTAATATTGTCCCTAATACCAACAAACCACCTGTTACAAAGGTTTTGAATGTTACCATATTGATAAGTTGCCCAACCAATACATTAAAATATTTTTTACGATAATATAAATAGCTATTCACTAATTCGTCCATTTTTTGCACAGGTAAATTGGTATTACCTGCTTGCTTAAATGTATGCACTACACGTGCTAATTCTTCTAACCAATAAGCAATTTTGTATTTATATTTTGAGGCATAAATCGCATTTTTAAGCCCTTTGGCACTTGTGATATAAATAACTATAATCAAAACAGAAACAACAGTAAAACTAAATACCAAGAAAAAATAATGGTAAACAGATAATAAAATCAATCCAAATACAATTTGGATGAACGCACCTGTCAAATCTACAAATAATTTTGGCATACCTTTTTCGATGCTCACTACATCAAAAAAACGGTTCATCAATTCAGGAGGATAATGTTTATTGAGTGATTCAGATTGTATGCGTGTAATACGATAAGAAAGTTCAAAAGATGCTTTTGCAAAAATCCTCATTTGTATTGTCTCTACCAATATAACCTGAATAATTTGTAAAATTCCTCCTAAAATTATCCCTGCGACTACCAAAGAAATCAGAACAACCACAGAACTCGAAATCATACCACCTGAAATTAAACTTACAGTGGCTTGAATGCCCAAAGGCAAAGTCAGTGTTATCAAACCAACAATAAAAGCATAAACATAAAGATAACTAATTTCTCTACGTTCTGCGTGCAATAGTTTAAATAACCGCGAAAGCGGAGTCATTTCTTTCTTTTTATCTTGTTTTCCATAATAATCTTCTCCTAAATATTCCATCGGAAAAGCAGTTACAAAAATAACTTTTCCATTATTTTCAGGATAAGGGGAATTGTCATCAGATAAGAGATTTGTCCAAAATTCAGGCATAAATCCACCTGAAACTACTTGTTCAGTTCCAAAATCGTATGCTTCAGTGCGTCCTTTTTGATTAGGATACAACATAATTGGGTGAATATTATCAGCAGCCTCTCTAAATACCAATACAGGAAAGGTAGCAGTTTCGACCATTTCTTTGAGTTGTTCAGGTAAAAGTTGATTACGCAACAAAGTTAAGTTTATTTTTGGTGCGGTTTCAGAGAGATGGTCAATAAATTGTCCACATTCCTTATCGATATATTTTAAATTATCATTAAACTTTTCCTTCAAGTCATAAAAATTATATTCTTGCTTCAAAAGGTCTGCAAATTTTTGAAGGATAGGTTTGATTTGATTGCTATTCATGAGGTAAAAAAAATGAAATTACTTGGTTATAACAAAAAAAAAGGATAAAATGTTTGAATTAATATAGTTTTTTTACGAGTTTTAGATAAGATTGCATTATTTTTGGTATTTTTCCATTGTTTGAAACAAGAAATATCTTTCGCTCAAAGTTTTTATAATCATTAGTGCTACAAAAATTATACATATTTTTTCCATATTTGCAATGGTAAATTTTATAATAACTTATTCTTTAATTCATATTTATTTTTTATAAATTATAATTATTAATTGATTACTTCGTTATCAAAATATGAATTTTGTACAACTATCACAATGAAAAAACTATTATCAAAAAAAAATAAAAAAACTTTCAATGATAGTTATTCTTCAAGTATGATTCAACCTATTGTTGTTGCTCCAAAAGAAGTAAAAATTTCTGTCATTGATTATGATGCCGATTTTTTTGAAGAAAAAGTATTGGAAAATTTAAAAAACTTATATGATTACAAAGAAAATGAACATACAAGTTGGATAAATATTGAGGGTACACATGACGCACAAATTATCAAGCGTTTGGGCTGGCTCTATCAATTACACCCTGTTTTGCAGGAGGCAGTTTGTAGAGAAAATCAAAGAGCAAAAATTGATTTTTATGAGCATAATATTTTTGTGGTTTTACAAATGTTGAGTTATAATGATACAATAGACGATTTAGAAACAGAACAAATCAGTATTGTTTTGGGTGAAAAATATTTGATTACTTTTCAAGAAGGCAAAGAAGGTGATGTTTTTGATGAAATTAGGGTTAATTTGAGAGGAAGTTCAAAACAAAAATTACGCAATGCTGGTTCTTCTTATCTTTTTTATGTTTTATTAGATGCAATTGTAGATAATTATTTTTTAATTTTAGAGAAAATAACAGATAAATTAGAATCTTTGGAAATTAAGATTATTCGTGACCATGCTTCACAAGACCCAACCTACGAATTATACGAATACAAACAACGTTTGATGATTGTGCGAAAAGCCATTAGACCGCTCAGGGATATTGTGGGGCAATTATCTCGAGAAGATAACAAAATTATTAGAGAATCAGGTTTTTATTTACGCGGTTTGTATCAACGGATTACACAAGTAGTCGAGGATACAGAAAGCCATATTGAGATGTCAAGTAATTTATTAAATATGTATTTGAGTGTCATTGGGCAGAGAACCAATCAAGTAATGAAAACTTTGACTATTTTTTCGGCAATTTTTATGCCTTTGACCTTTATTGCGGGTGTTTATGGTATGAATTTTAAGAATATGCCTGAGTTAGAGTGGCAATATGGTTATTTTTTGGTATTGATTTTAATGGCTGGTTTTGCGGGTTTGGCATATTGGTTTTTTAAACGTATGAAATGGTTGTAATTTTTTCTTATTTTAATAGATTTTTTGTAGAAGTTATTATAAGGCTTTCACTTGTTATAATAACTCTACATTCAACTCTTTATCAAAGCACTTACAACAAAATGCTAATTACTTGCATCTTTGGTAAATTTGTTGGGCTTTTTCGGGTGTAATTAATTTTTTTTCTAATAATTGGGCTACTGTTGGAGGCGACCAAAAAATAGCATAAGTAGATTGTGGTAGATAAACATTAGAATAAAACTCAAATTCGTTATCTCCTTTTTTATTCAATGTATATAAATTACGCACTTTTTCAGGTAGCCATTGTGTTTCAGGATGATAAATGGTTAATTCTTCATCTTTTATAAAATAACCTTTTTCTAATTTGAGTGTAATCCTCGAAGTTTGCATTTCTTGCATAATTTCATTCAGCAACGAATGCGCTTCACTTCGTTTTTTTTTGGCTACAAAACCATCTTTGCGTGCTTTTTCAAAGTCTTCAAAACTAAAAGAATGTCCATTTTTATAACTCAAAACAATTCTGTATCTAAATTTCTCATCTATTTTTAATGGGCGTGAAAAATCAAAATACCATTCTAATTTTTGTCTTGTATGATAAAATTCTGGTATTTTTTTTTCTTTGTCTATATTTGTCAAAGTTACATCTTTTGGAATTTCCAAAACTTCAAACGCTTTGATGTAAGCATTTTCATATTTCATCTGTCCTAAATTTCCAGTACTGATAGAATTGGCAAGATACGATAATTCTCCTTTTCGAATTTCTATCGCTCTTGTAATTTCTTGTTCGACATCTATTTGTAAATTTTCATAATCAGGAGTTAGTATTTTTGTGGCTTGATATTCTACATTTACAAATTTTACAGGAACATTTTTAAGTTCTTGGATATATTTATCTCTACTTTGTCCCGCAAAAAATAAATACAAATCCTCTAAAGTTTCTGACCTAAAATTAAGTGATTCACAACCACAACTATTCAATAATTTTTGTAACACTTTTTCGCTTATTTTTGAATTGATTTGCTCTTGAATAACTTGTTGTAAACCTATGTAATTCATTTGATTAGAGTTTACTGTTATTTTTTGTCGAGTTGCTTGTTCATAAACTCTGTGTATTTGTCTGCAAATATTTGTAATTTCTTCCTTTTGTATTGTTATATTAGCCATGTAAAAAGAGATTGTTTGCTGAAAAGTGATTAAAACCAAAAAAAGAATAAGTATTTTTAGATATTGCATTAGAAATAATAAATATTTGATTGATATGCAAAAGTAATAATATTTCACTTTAAAAGCAAAATAGTTACTTAAAAAATTATTGATATTTTTCTTAAAAAAAATTAGGGTAAAAATTAGGGGAAATAACTATTGGTTCTTTTGCTTTTCTTTGCACATTATTTAAAAAAAATTGTATGAATAAAATTGCATTTTCAGCCTTTTTATTAGGCTCAGTTATGTTTTTCACAAGTTGTGGCAGCAATAACGACAAAACAGAAATTTCTAAAGAACAAAAAGTAGAGGTAGAAGAAGAAGAAACAGACTCTACTTTAATTGCTAAAAATGAAGACATTAAAAATTATGTCGAAAATATGAATAAAGCCATAGACGAATATATCAAAATGGCAGAAGATTTAGCAAAAAATACTACTGCAATCGGAGAAGGTACAGGCAGTATCGAAGACTTGCAAAAAATAGCACAAGCAGGTCAATCGATGGCAAATAGTTTTGAAAAACTAAAACCTATTATGGATAAAATAGAAGGTATGAAAAATAATAAAGAAAACATCATCGGAAAATTAAATCCAAAACAAAAAGAAGTTTTTATGAGGGTTTTTGATAAAATGATTGCTCGATTTATAGATGCTTCTTTAAAAAAGAAATAGTTTTTTAAAATAATTTTTCATCACGTTACTAAAAAAATAAAAATATGTTCTATTTGTATTGTATTGTTCTTATATTGACAGGCTGTGGTCTTGGTTATTATGGCTTAAAAAAATTTAATATTGCTATGGCTTTGTCATTTGTGATACCTGCTTTGATGGCACTTGGTATGATTGGTTTATTGGGTTCGACCTCAATTTTAATAACTTTATTTTTGGGTGCAATGATTTTTATTTTTGCTAAACCTTTTTCTTACATTACTGCTTATTTTTATTCGGCTTTTATTTTAGCTATGTTTGTTATTCTTATTTTTGGTCAGTTTATAGAAGAATTACCAGAGATTATAAAAATAGTATTGCGATTTGTGATTTTAGTTCCGCCGATTGTTTTTATTTTTATGTTCAGAAGGCATGTAAAAGCAATTATAATTGGTATTTCGAGTGGATTTTCAATAGGCTTAGGTTTGGCAGGTATCATTACACCTCAAATTTTTTTAGCAGGAATTTCATTTCAAAGTTTAGATACAATGATGACTGCTTTGTTTGTTCCCTTTATTATGATGTTTGCAGCAATGATTGGTGGTGTTTTATTTCAATATTTATACATTGCAAAGCAAAATCCAGAATTAATAAAAGTAACCAAGATTGCAAAATAACTAAATTTATATTCACTAAAAAAGGAATATTTCTTCAGATGGTGTAATTGCTCCGCTTGCACCAAAAATGTGTTCATGCATCTATACTTTTAATAGCTTGGTATTTATCTTTTGGTTCTATATAATTGTACTCAATTCAATTTTTGAAGTACAATTATATAGCACTTTTTTATAAAATTTTGACAATTAAAATAATATCTAAGACAATAAAAGCCAAAGCAATCCACAAAAAATATTCATATTTATTAGCATTGACATCTAAAATACGGTTTTCTAATTGTGTTCCTTTTATTTCTGTCAAGGCTTTTTGGAGTTTTGGAATGTCATTTTGGTTGTCATTCAATACAAAATAATCTGAATCAGTAACTCGAGCAATTTCTTTTAATGGCTGTGGATTAAGTTTTGTTTCGACTAATTTTCCTTGTCTATCGTATTTGTAACCACCTTGTGCCAACGGGATAAGTCCGCCTTTTGTAGTACCTACTGCCAAACAAAAAACTTTTAGATTTTGATTTTTCAAACTCTGTAAAAGGGCTGGATTTGGATTGCCAAAATTTTCACCATCACTTATCAAAACGATTGTTTTTGCACCTTCAGCGGTTTGTGAATTGGTTAATTTTTTTTGTGCCAATGCTAAAGCAGGACTAAAATCTGTGCCAGGATAAGGCAATAAATTGGTTTTAATTGTTTGTAAAAATAATTCTAACGCCGACCTATCATTAGTCAATGGACATTGCAAAAAAGCGGTTTGTCCAAATACAATCAATCCAATTCTATCATTAGTAAGTGCTTGCCAAAGATTTTTAAGTTCATATTTTACTTTTTCTAATCGAGATGGTTTTACGTCTGTTGCGTCCATAGAGGCAGATAAATCTAATATAAAAAATATTTCTTTTCCAATCAATTGCACTGATTTTTGTCCAAATCCAAAGGAGGGACCTAACAAAGCAATTACCAAACAAAAAAATGTAACCAATCTAAGTGGTGCTTTCCACCACAAATTTTGCGGACTTTTTTTGAGTTGTTTTGCTAATAATATCAATCTTCTTAAATAAACAAACATTCCTGCCAAAAAAAGCAGCAAAAAAAGATATTCTCTTGTTCCCCAACTATAAAACCATTGCCAATTAAACATAAATTTTTTTTCGTGTTAATTACCTTTTATTCTTCCTTTTGTCTATTTCTGCTAATTTTTCAAATAAATTTAGTTCTTCAGCAGTAAGATTTTTGGGTATTTCAGCAATAATTTCTAAATATAAATCTCCAAATTCATCTTTTTTATCATAAATAGGCATTCCAAAACCTTTCAAACGTAATTTTCCTCCATTTTCAAAATTTTTAGGGATACTGATTGCTACATTTTTCCCTTTCAATGTACTTACTTCTATTTTTCCACCTAAAATAAATGTATAAATACTCACACCGATTTTTTTGGTTAAATTATCACCTTCTCTTTTGTATTCTTTGTGGTCTTTAATTTTGACGGTGAGAAATAAATGCCCATTTAAGGCAGGACTTCCACCTTTTTCTCCTTTTCCTGCAAATCTAAATTTTTTTCCATCACTTACACCTGCTTTTATTTCCAAACTTTCCATTGTGTAAGGGGTAGGCACTTTGACCGTAGTGCCTTGATAGGCTTCTTCTAAGGTCAAACTTACTTCTGAATTGAGGTCATTTCCTCTTTTTGATTTATTTTCATTATTGCCATCATTGCCAAAAATAGTTGACCAAACATCATTCAAGCCTGAAAAAACGTCTTTAAATTCAAAATCTCTTTGTGTTGAAAACTCTGTTTGAAATTGTTGCCAATTTCCACCAAAACTATCATATTTACTACGTTTATCAACATCTCCTAAAATATCATACGCTTCGGAAATTTCTTTGAATTTTTCTTCAGCTTGTTTGTTATTTGGATTTTTATCAGGGTGAAATTGAATGGCTAATTTTTTATACACTTTCTTAATTTCATCTTGTGAAGCACTTCTGCTCACACCCAAAATTTTGTAATAATCTTTGTACTGCATTTTTTTAAAGTTCTTTTATTTTTGAGTCTAATAAATGAGCGATACTTTTTATTTTTAAGAAATCATTGCTCAAAGGTAGCACATTTGGGTGCGTATTAGTAGCAACGATTGTAGAAAAAAGTCCTGAATTTTGTAATTTTTCTAAAGCATTATTGCTAAAAAGTCCGTGTGTAGTGATAGCAAAAACTTCTTTTGCACCTGCTTCCTTGTAAGATTTAGCGGCTTGCATCAACGAACCTCCTGTTCGAATCATATCATCATAAATAATTACTTTTTTATCTTTTACATCTGCATTGATACCCGTAATTGATGTTTTTTCTCCACTTAATCTTTTTTTGAAGACAAAAGCAGCATTCACATTCATATCATTTGCTAAGGATTCGACCCATTTTGCGCGTCCTGCATCTGTGCAAGCCAAAATAAAATCTTCACCTGCTAATTCTTTACAGGCATCAATAATTAATGGTTTGCAATAGAGATGAACAGGAATAATATTGCCCTCAAAATAGTGTGGAATCCCTTCTGAATGTAAATCACACAAAACAATATGGTTGCCTTTGCCTGTATTAGGAATGGCTGAAAGTAATCTTGCTCGCGTTTTTGCTGTTACAACTTCTCCTGACTTAACGGCTCTTTCCATTGTTGAATAACCATAATAAGGTACTACCAATACCAACGAGTTTGCTCCTTGTTTTTCAATCGAGCAAGCAAAATCATATAGTTCTAATGTGTCAATATCGCTAATTGTACCACCTACTAATACAACATCACGTCCTGCTACATCATTCAATAAACGTTTATAACATTCTCCATCAGGAAAAAATTTAATTTCTGTTTTGCCTGCTTCATATAAACCAATAGATAGAAGTTCATTGTATAAATATTGATAATTTTGTGTTGAAAATAGTAACTTCATTAGGTATATATTTAAGAGTAATTTTCTTTGTATTTGTTTACGCAAAGATAATTACTTTTTTTGAGAATATCACGCTAACAAAAATATTTTTTAAATTGGTAATTGATGTTACGCAATTTAATTTTTTCAACGGTCTATATCGTACTGAAACGGAGGTCTGACCGTTCAAAAATTTGTAAAATTGTCTGTACCGTAGTAAAACGGAGGTCTTACCGTTCAAAAATTTGTAAAATTGTCTGTACCGTAGTAAAACGGAGGTCTGACAATTTTACAAATTTAAAATATCCTTGCGTAAAATCAATTATTCATTTTAATTTGTTATTTATCAATAGTTTTGAAATCATTGAACAAAATTACATAAAACCTCTTATTTTTATTGTATTTTATCTTCTAATTCCAATTTTCATTTTTGAATGATTGTTTTTTTCAATTATTGTTATTATCTTTGCCTATTGCTAAAAAAACACAATTAAAAAAAATGTATTTACAAGAGTTAAGAGAAAAAATAGACTCAATCGACAACCAAATTTTAGATTTTTTGAATCAAAGAATGGAAATTGTAAAAATAATTGGGGATTTAAAAAAACAAAATAATGCCATTATTTATAGACCAGAAAGAGAAAAAGAAATTTTGGATAGATTGGTCAATTATAATCAAATAAAAAGTGGTTTATTAAATAGAACTTCTATTGATGCTGTTTTTATGGAAATTTTTGCAGCAAGTCGTAATTTAGAACTACCTGAAAGAATTGCTTATTTAGGACCAGAAGGAAGTTTTACACATCAAGCAGCAGAAAGCAGGTTTGGTTATTTGAGTGATTATATTCCACTCAAAAATATAAAATCTGTTTTTGAAAGTGTAGCCACTGAAAGAGTAAGATTTGGCGTTGTACCAATTGAAAACAATCAAGAAGGTTTTGTCAATGAAACGATTGATTTTTTGAATGAATTTGAATTGAATATTGTTGCAGAAATTGTAATGCCTATTCATCACACTTTTGCAAGTCGTTCTGAAAAATTAAGCGATATTCGTTATATTTATTCTAAAGAAATCGCTTTCAAACAGTGTAAAAATTTTTTAGATAATTATTTTAAAGATAGCCATACCGAATTTATACCTGTTGAATCTACTTCACGTGCTGCAAAAATGGTAATGGAAGAAGAAAATTCTGCGGCAATTTGTTCAGGTGTAGCCGCAAAATTATTTAGAGTACCTATTTTATTTGAAAATATAGAAGACAGTCCTAATAATCAAACGCGTTTTTATGTGATTGCTAATCAATTTAAAAATCAAATCAGTGGTAATGATAAAACAAGTTTTATCGTAAAATTACCCAATAAAGCAGGAAGTTTGGCTAACTTTTTACAAGATTTTAATGTTTTTTCTATCAATATGAATAAAATAGAAACCCGTCCTGATAGAGATACTAATAATTTTCAATCGTGGTTTTATATAGAAATTGATGGACATCAAGAAGAAGATAACTTACAAAAAATTATTCAACAACACAAAGAGTCTTTACGTGTGTTAGGAAGTTATGTAAAATTATGTTAGTACAAAGAGATATTCACAAAAAAAATCCAAAAAAAATACTTTTTATCAAAAAAAATATTACTTTTACATAAAAAACAGAAATAATCATAAAAAATAAAGAAAAGTATGGAAATATTGCAAACAAACATTTGGAAAGTCGAAGTTTTGGAAGACCAAATTATGTTTATAACTTGGTTAGAATCAGCAGCAGATATGGAAGATGAAACATTCAAGTTGCATTTGATTTTATTTACTAACTTATTAAAAGAACATAATTGTAATAAATTTTTAGTGGATACACGTTATGGACACATTACAATGAATGTGGATATTCAAGAATGGCATGACCTGCAAATTGTTCCTATTTATTTGGAGTTAGGCATCACAAAAATCGGTTTTGTTTTACCTGAAGATATTTTTATTAGTACTTCATTGGAGCAAACTTTTGAGGAAGACAAGGGGAAATTATTGAATACAAAATATTTTGATAACATAGAAAAAGCACTCGTCTGGTTCAAAGAAGAAAATTAATCACAAAAAAAATGATAAAAACACAAGATTGGTCTAAGGTAAGAGAAGTTGGAAATTTAGAGTTTTTGGCAAAACAATTAGTCGAAGGCTTTATTACAGGTTTACATCGTTCTCCTTTTCACGGATTTTCTGTTGAATTTGCAGAACATCGATTATACAACACAGGTGAAAGTACAAGACATATTGATTGGAAGGTTTTTGCAAAAACTGACCGACTTTATATCAAAGAATATGAAGAAGAAACAAATTTGAGATGTCAAATTTTGTTGGATACGTCTTCGTCTATGTTTTATCCAACCGAAAAAAATCAATCTAATTATTTAGGAAAAATAACTTTTGCTATTTTGGCTGCTTCTGCTTTGGCTTATATGCTTCAAAAACAAAAAGATGCCATTAGTCTTTGTCATTTTGCAGAGGAAATAGAATTGCATACACAATGTAAATCTACGCCTTCACATTTACATAAAATCTATGCAAATTTAGAAAATTTATTGAAAGTAGAAAATAAAAAACAAACTACAAAAACTTCTATTGCTGATACATTGCATATCATTGCTGAAAAAGTACACAAACGCTCTTTGATTATTATTTTAAGTGATATGTTTACTGAAAATGATGATTTTGAAAGGATTTTTATGGGCTTGCAACACTTAAAACACAACCAAAATGAAGTTTTACTTTTTCATATTACAGATAAAAAAACAGAACAAAATTTTGATTTTCAAGAAAGACCTTACCAATTTATTGACCTTGAAACCAATCAAAAACTGAATTTGGTGCCAAGTCAAGTGAAAGAATATTTTAAAACCCAACAAGAAGAATACATCAAAAATTTAAAATTAAGATGCGCACAATTCAAAATAGATATAATTGAAGCTGATATTGCTGAGGGTTTTGAGCAAATTTTGTATGCTTATATGATTAAGAGAAATAGAATGTCATAATAATATCAGCCTCAATGTAAATTTCCTATAAAAACACAAATTTAAAAAATGTACATTTATAGGAAATTTATAAAAGGCGTTATAAAAAACTTAGTCCCATTTAAAACTATCGTTTTCTACTTCATAATTATCTCTATCAAACTGAGAGAAGTCAAAATCTGGCATTAGCTCAGTCTTAACGTGTTCGACGGTTTCTTTTAATGCTTCTACAAATTTTTCAAAATCTTCTTTATACAAGAAAATTTTGTGTTTTTCGTAGCCAAATCCATCTTCATGAAAACGTTTTTTGCTTTCTGTGATAGTTAAATAATAATCATTACCACGAGTTGATTTTACATCAAAGAAATAGGTACGTTTACCTGCTTTTACTCTTTTTGAGTAAATTTCTACTTTTTCTTTATTCTCTTCCACTTTTTTACTTTGTGTTGTTTAAACACATTTTAATTTTAAATTACGCTTCAAAATTACTATACTTTTTATTATTTACCAAAAAAAACAATTATTTTAATTGTTTTTTGTATGTTTTTTTTGATTTTTTTTGATTTTAACCTCATTTTCTTATTTTCTTACAAGTTTAATTTTGAAAATCTTTATATCTCATTTTCAAAACTTTGAACCATAAAATAAAAAAACTAAAATCTAAATAAAGGAGTCCAACTTATACGTAATAAAACAACAACAACTGCAATAGTAGTAAAAATGGCTAAATTTTTATGTTTTAAGTTGTAATTATTATTTTTTTTATAAAACATTGATTTTTAATATTTTACATTACTTATTTGTAATTATTTCTTGCAAAAGGTCTGGTATTAGGTT
>RDZP01000064.1 GCA_004294005.1 Cytophagia bacterium | reverse complement strand
CAAATTAAAAACAAATAAAATTTTATTCAATATCAAAAAAATAAAATATTATTTTGATTTTAACAAAATTAAAAAAATTATTAGGTGCGTTTAACCTGTAATTTAACAGAATTATATTTTTTTATATTTTTTCTTTTATTACGAAATACATTTTAATTTTTCCTTTTCCTTTTGCTTCTATATCTCCTCTGTATTCACATTCAAAATAATCTTTTATCAACAAATAGGTTGCATCTGTGATGTTTACTTTTCCTGTTATTCCATTGCTTTCAGCCCTGCTTGCTGTATTGACTGTATCGCCCCAAATATCATAAGCGAATTTTTTTGTGCCTACTACTCCTGCCACGACTTCGCCTGTATTGATACCCAATCTACATTCATAAAAAGGCATATTTTTTTGGATACATTCGTTTTTATAATTTTCCATATATTGTTGAATTTCTAAACCTGCCTTCACTGCATCGATTGGATTGGTTTCATTCTCTATTGGCAATCCACCTGCACACATATAGGCATCACCGATGGTTTTTATTTTTTCGAGATTATATTTTTCGATAATCATATCAAATACAGAAAAACATTTATTGAGTTCTTCGATAATCTCTTCTGGAGTCATTGTAGCACTTCTGTTTGTAAATCCTTTAAAATCAGTAAACAAAACGGATACTTTTTGATAATGTTGTGCTTTTGCTTTTCCTGTATTTTTAAGTTCATCAGCAATTTCATCAGGCAAAATATTTCTTAATAATTTATCTGATTGTGCTTTCTCAAATGAAATCATTGTATTTTTGGATTCAATAATTGATTTTTGAGTAATGAGTTCTTCGTTTGCCTCTATGAGTGCAATTTTAGATTTTATCATCGAGATGGTCAATCTATATCTTGTTTCTATCAATAAAAACATAAAAACACCAACTACTATCAACAATAAACCACCATTGACCAATGCTTCTTGGATATTAAGATGATGATTCATATTAAAAAAAATGACATTGGCTATTGCAGAAGGGATAATGATACTCAAAGAATAATATTTATTCCACATAATAAACATACCTGCACCAATAAAAAGAGCTAAATAATTGAGTGAATGTCCTGTAAAATCTTCTACTTTGATGACACTATAAGTGTAAGCATTTTGAAAAGAAATCAATAAAAAAGGAATAAATATCAAAATTTTAGAAGAAATCTTTTTTTTATGATGAAGATACAATAAAAATAAACTGATAACGGCAATACTTATGCGTATTGACATAATTTCAACAAAAGCATGTGGGATATTAAAATAATCAGTTAATCCAAATATTGGGTCAAAAATAACTGCAATCCAAGCGCCATAGGTATGGTATTTAGCAGAAGACTTATCCAAATCTTTTTGCCAAGAAAGAGAAGCATTGCGTTGAATTTGTTTTGTATCTTTGACCATAATTACTTAAAAAATATTGATAAAATAGATAATTTTACTATCAGTTAATTACAATATAAGTGCCATTTTTTATTGGGAATTAGTTGATAAAATAAATTACAAACAACTATTTGCTTGATAAGCCACATTTTGTAAAGTTGGATACTTTTCCAATTGTGTAATAAATAGGTCAATGTTCAAAATTTTGATTTCAAAACCATCTTGTGCTATAAATTTGGCATATCTGCACGTATCTACAAATACTTTAGGTGAAATAAATAAAGAAAATACTTTTATTTTTTTATTCAAATAATTTTCTAAATGTCTTTGTATAGAAAAACTTTCTCTTATGTGTTGTTGTGTGCCTGTGAGCAATGTAACTTCGACCAAAATAACAGTTTCGTTTTCAAAACATTCAATATCAGCCATTCCACCTTGTGCAAAACTGACGGGCAAACCTTCATCATCAGCAATAAAATTGGGTTTTACGTCTGCAAAAGGTATTTTTTTAAGAATAGCCAAAGTAGTTAAAAACTCCAAACGTAAAGGATTTTCAATAATTTTAAGGATTTCATTTTTTGAACTACTTTTTTTTGCTAATAGTAATAATTCGTGCTTCAAAGTGTCCCATTCAAAATAATCAACCCATTTTTGAAGTTCTTTTTGGGTTGTTTTGATAGGTATTTTGTAGGCAGAAAGTTGTTGCAACAAAAGATTATCTATGCTACCAATATAATCGAAAAAAAGTTTTTCTTGCGTATGCGTGGGGTGATGTTTGTAGTTTGCCAAAATATACGTAACAGCACTAAGTTCTTTGGTATTGATGTCAATAAAACGACCTCCGCCACGTACCGAAATTAAGCCTGTAAGTCGCATTTTACGAACAAAATCATCAGGATAATCGCTCAAAATAGAGTCATCATCTCTTTTGGTTTCATCTAAATAACTATAACAAATATCTAAAATAACTTCATTACTGGGCGTATAAGCATATTTTTTACGTAATTTTTTGATTTCAAGGTACAATGCTTTTGCGTTATTATCTTTCCAACAAAGCAAAATTGGGAGTTCTTTTTTTGAGATACCTGTATTATTAAATTCCTTGTCTTGATTCAATAATTGTATCGTTTCGAGCAATAAAATCAAAGGAACATTTTGATTAAGTACCTTTTTGAATGGATTATGACGATAAAATTTGGCAAAAGCATTAGCAAATACAAATTGTTCATTTTGGGGATTTTCTTTGTCCAAAAGCATTTTTCCACTTTCTGAAAATTCTATTTTTTCGTTCTGCCAATAATAAACCAAGCCCAATTCTTTACCCAATTTGTACCAAGTATCAAATCGTGAAGCCCAACCACGTTCAAAACCTGCTTCTTTATGGCTTTGTGGGTTGTCTTGAAAGACTGTTTCGGTTTCTTTGTCGGTGAGTTCTATTTCATTTTTCCATTTTTCTTTGATAATTTCAGAGTGTTTGGTAGGTTGATATAATCCTTTTTGAATGAGGGTTTTGGCGACATCAACAATCACGTTGTCAGTCAAAATAAAATTGTTATATTTGTATAATATAAATAAAAATTCTGATAAAAATTCAGTACTTTGAAAATTAAATTTGAGTTTTTGATATTCTTTCATAAGTTTCCTTTCTATCTTCCTTGATAATTAATACCATTTTCAGTTAAAGAATATAATGCAAACCCTTCTCGTTTGAATAATTTAAGATTTGATTTGTGTGTACTTTCTATCTCGTGAGTGTTCATCTCGCCTCTTATATTATTCCTAAAAGTATCCATTTTAAAACGTTCAGTTAAATTCTTTTCTTTTACAACACTTTCCATTGCTTCATATATTTCGTTCAGAGAAACAGCAAAAATACCACTTGCATTTTTTTGCTTTATAAAATTAATAATGAGTTTTTTTAACGAAGGAATAGAACTTGGTAAAGTAAGTTCTTCTTTTTTGAGTTCTTGAATTTCGTTTTTTACATCAATATCTAAAATTTTCTTTGTTGATTTATCCAATTCATCTTTGATATTTCCATATTTTTTGATATAATTATTTGAAGGCTGAAAGATACTATCTGTATATTTTATCTCATCATAAATTGCATTTAATTGATTAAAATAAATTGGTTTATGTTCTCTAAAAATAGTATTAACTTCAAAATTTGTAGTTAATCCTCCACCTGTAAAGTTTGATGAACCTACAATAGAACTATACTTTGTACCTTTTGAAAGTTCGGTATGAAACATATATATTTTAGGGTGAAAAACTAAATCATTATGATTATCTCTTTTATCACCAAAACAATAAAATTCAAAATTTTGGTATTTTGTTTTAAGTTCGTTGAGTGCCGTCAATGCTTGTGCATCAGTAGTTTTAAAATCTAATCCTACAATAAACTCAATTTTTGCATTATTTGTGATTAAAGCATAATCTAAACTTTTATAGATATAATCAAGTCCTGTTTTTCGCAGAAAAGCAACCGCAATTTTAACAGATGTACTTTCTAATAATTCACTTTTTAATACATCAGCAAGAGCATAATTAGTATTAGAAAGAATTTGGATTTTTGGTTGCATTCTTATAAAATTTAAAAATTATTTTAATTACTTTTCTTAACTAAATTATTTAGTGAGTTAAACAATTATTCATATTCATTCTATTTTTTGGCAAAGTTAGTTAATTTTTTATCATATATACTATAAATTTTATAAATTTGGGCTAAAATTTACTTTATTATCATTTCCCCTGTGCCAACTCATATAAAATAGCCATTCTTACCGCTACACCATTTTCCACTTGGTCTAAAATAATAGAATGATGAGAATCGGCAGCATCACTGCTTAGTTCTACACCACGATTAATAGGACCTGGGTGCATCAACACAATTTCTTTGTTTAGTTTATCCAACATTTCTTTGGTAATACCAAAATACAAACTATATTCTCTTAAAGACGGAAAATATTTAATTTGTTGTCTTTCTAACTGTATTCGTAATACATTGGCTACATCACACCATTCTAAGGCCTTCATTACATCAGTTTCTATTTTTACACCTAAGGCATAAGCATATTTGGGAAGTAAGGTAAGTGGACCACAAATCATTACTTCTGCTCCTAATTTTTGTAAAGCAAAAATATCCGAAAGAGCTACTCTTGAATGTAAAATATCACCAATAATGGCAACTTTTTTTCCTTCAATTGTGCCTAATTTTTCTTGAATTGAAAAACAATCCAACAACGCTTGTGTAGGATGTTCGTGTGTGCCATCGCCTGCATTGATAATATTAGCATCAATATGTTGGGCTAAAAAATGGGGCGCACCTACGCTTGCGTGCCTCATCACAATCATATCCACTTTCATTGCCAAAATATTTTGGACAGTATCCAACAAAGTTTCACCTTTCTTGACCGAACTACTTGAAGCAGAAAAATTGATAACATCAGCAGAAAGTCTTTTTTCAGCCAATTCAAAAGATAATCTTGTACGTGTTGAATTTTCAAAAAAGACATTGGCTATTGTAACTTCTCTCAATGAGGGAACTTTTTTGATAGGTCTTTGTAATACTTCTTTAAAATTTTGGGCGGTTGCTAATATTTGTATTATATTTTCTTTTGAAATATTTTTAATACCTAATAGATGTTTCATATTTTCACTGAATTTTGGTACAAAAACAATATTTTTTTCACTATTTACAAAAAAAACTCACATTACTACTAATGTGAGTTTTTTATTGGCTCTCTCTCTTGGGCTTGAACCAAGGACCCTCTGATTAACAGTCAGATGCTCTAACCAACTGAGCTAAGAAAGAATATATTTTGATTTATTTTTAAATCGTGGTGCAAAGTAAATACTTTTTTTTTATATTTCCAAATTTTTTTAAATTTTTTTTTAAATTTTTTAATTTTTTTTGTAAATAACTGATAATCATCAGTTTAATATTATGTAAAATTTTATATATTTCATTTTTTACAAATCAACATTACCATTTTTTTTTCAAATGTCTTTGTAATAAAAACATCAAACTGAAGTACATAAGTTAATAAAAAATTATAATACAATGAAAAAAATAGTTTTAGCAGTAATTGCTTTCCTTTTGAGCGTCAATACACTCTTTGCTGAATGTAGTGCTTGGTACACTACATTTTTTCCCTCTGAAAAAAAATTGGCTTCAAACGGGTTGATTATCTTTCAAGGCTATCAAGGAGCAGTGATGATTGTCCGTGATTTAAACAAAAAATATCCTATTTATTTGCAATCTGGCAAGCATAAAGTTCGTCTTGAAGTCATAGAATTAAACGAAGGATATGCTACTTTGCAAGCCATTCTTAAACCTAGTGAAGCACTAAAAGTTGAACTTGAATATGAACTTATTGTAGAAAACTATCAACCAACAAGCAAAGATTATATGATTTCTAAGTATGATTATAGTACACAAAAACACGAAAAACCAACTTGGAAAATAGAAAAAGCGATACCCAATAATTTGGAATGGATAAAAAAGCCTGTCGTAACCAAAAAAAGTTATGAAGAATTTGGCTGCGGGCCTGCTATTCACGTCGATTTTGATTTTGAAGTCAAATCACAAAATACTTATTTTATCAAAGCGATTATTATTGATAGTCAAAACAAAGCAAAAAGCACTTATTGGTTAGAAATTGGTACTCAAAAAAGTAAATTAGATATTGGACATGGTATGTGTTCGGGTAATTTTAATTTTCAAAGAGGAGATAATTATGAAATAACTTTTGATATGATAGATAATTCAGGAAAAATATTTGCTTGGAAAGAAAAACCTGTTCAATTTTCAAGACCTACACTACAAAGATAATTTTTAAATCTATTTTTGAACGGTCAGACCTCCGTTTCACTATGGTAGACAGACCGTTCAAAAAATTAAATTGCGTAGCATCAGTTATTTAAAAAAATAAAGTTAAAAAAAAATAATCTTTTTGTACAAAAAAACGTTATGATATTGTATTTATTAAAAATTTAATTTGTTTACCCACAAATCTAATCATATATGTATATTTTCATTTTTATTGCTTTATTATTATCAACTATTTGGTGGTTTTATCGTGCCAACAACAATCAAAGACAACTGCCTGCTACCTTAGCATTTTTTGGTTCTTGTTTTGCATACACTTTTACTTTGTTTGTTACAGCACACAATTCAATCTATTCTTATATTTTATTACTGCCAAGAGATATTGCGGCTTTGATTATTGTGGGTTTGATTGCTAATAATCTTAAAAGTAGTAAAGCGTTTTTTTTAATGGCATGTGGCGTTGGTGCAAGCGTTTTTTATGCCTATACTTATTTACCTTCGCTTCTTTTCAATCAAAAGAAAAACATTGATGCCAAAGGTGAATTATTAGTAGAGGTAAGAAATAAAGCAAACATTACCAATTTACAAAAAGAATTATCACGTTGGAACGCAACACTCAAACCATCTTTTGAGAGTGTGAATGATACAGAAAGTACAAAATTAGATGAGTATTTTACAGTAGATGTTCCTGAAAATGCCAATATTGAAGAACTAATCAATCATCTCAATAAAAATAATGATGTTTTGAATGTAGAATACAACGAAACTTATCAGTTAAATTTACCACAAAATACATCTGAAATCAAAACTTTTTCAAGTTCATCTTTCAATGACCCAAAAATTGCAGAACAATGGGCTTTTAATGCACTCAAACTCAATGAATTGTCTGCATTCTTGAAAGATAACAAAATCAAACCTAAGAAAAAAATTAAAATTGCTATTTTAGATACAGGCGTTGATGCTACACACGAAGATTTGAAAGATAATTATACTTCAACAAAATCTTCTTATGACAAAGATAAACAAACACACGGAACGCATTGTGCAGGCATTGCCGCTGCCGTTTCTAACAATAAAATTGGTATTGCTTCTCTATCCCCTGATAAATCTTGGATAACAATTACAAGTATCAAAGTTTTATCTGATGCAGGTTGGGGAACACAAGAAAGTATTATTAAAGGAATAATAGAGGCAGCAGACAAAGGGGCTGATGTTATTTCAATGTCGTTAGGTGGTCCATCTGATGATGTAAGGCAAAAAGTATATAACGAGGCAATTCGTTATGCTCAACGAAAAGGTGCAATTATTGTCGTGGCAGCAGGCAACGAAAATCAAAGTGCAAAAAATGCAATTCCTGCTTCATGTGAAGGTGTAATTGTGGTGAGTGCTACCGATTATGAAAATAATAAGGCATCTTTTTCAAATACAATCAATGAAGTAAAAATGGGTATTGCGGCACCGGGCGAAAATATTTTATCTACCTTACCTAATCAAAAATATGGTTCATATAGCGGGACTTCAATGGCAACTCCTTATGTGGCAGGTTTGATTGGATTGATGAAAGCAATTAATCCAAAACTAACCACAGAAAAGGTTTATACTATTTTAAAAACAACAGGACAAGATACAAAAAATACTACACAAACGGGGAAATTAATTTATCCTGTAAAAGCAATACAAGCATTGTTAAAATAATTTTATTGAAAATTTTGCTATAAAAAAAGATTGTTTGATTTTAAGTCAAACAATCTTTTTTATTTTTTAGAATGAAAAATAATTTTTAGGTATTTTTTAAATATTTTATCAATATTGTACGTTATTTGTTGAGTATTCAATGTCTTTATATTTCTTCAAAATTCTCTTATGTATTACAAAATTCTCTTTTTTTTCTTGTTATTGATTATTCATAATACGCATCAGGCACAACCAAGCAAATCACCTGCACTTCAACCTGCTGTTACCGAAGGATATATAAGAATGGGAATAATGATAGGAACAGCCAATTATTTTGGAGATGTTTATGCTGATGCAAGCTCTACAAGACCAAGTGTAGCCGTTTTTATGACTCGAAAAATTAGCCCACACACACATATACGCATCAATTTATCGATGGGAAGAATAGAAGGTGATGATGCAAAGGCAACAGAAGGGAGTAGTTTATATGCCCGAAATTTACATTTTAGAAATGATTTGAGAGAAATTTTTGTTGGTTTTGAATATGATTTTAAAGCAAGCTACGGAAAACATAAAAAAAGAAAAGATTTTACACCTTATTTTGTAGGTGGAATTGCTTTGCTCCATCATAATCCACAAGCAAAAACACCTACTTATTTAGGAAATAATTGGGTTGATTTGCAAGCATTAGGAACAGAAGGACAAGGACAAATTGGTTATGACAAACCTTATAGCAAAGTCCAAATTACAATTCCGTTAGGACTTGGATTAAAATTTAAAATTGATAATAGATGGGATTTTGGTATGGAAATCGTGCCGAGATTTACTTTTACTAACTATTTAGATGATGTGGCAGGCACTTATCCAAATCTTGATGATTTAGGCAATCCATTAGCCGCCGCTATGAGTAACAGAACCTTAGAAACCATCGCAAGTAATACAAACAAAAAACGTAATTTAGAACTTTTGTATGCTAATTTTGGTTCACCGGTTGTTTATACAGGTTTTGATGGTAATACTTATCAAACCTTACCTACTTTTCAAAATGGAGGAACTAACAGAGGAAATAATCCACTCAAAAGAGATATATATCTTTTTACGGGCTTTCATTTGAGTTATATTGTCAATGTTGGTTTGAAATGCCCACAATTTAGATAAAAACAATAACTCAAAGTTTTCCAGTCCAACAAGTATATTCATCAGGAAAAGTAATCATTGGTAAAGTATCAAAAATACCAAAAATAGTAGCACCCGAACCACTCATAGATGCGTATAAGGCACCATTTTCATATAATTTTGTTTTGATATTTTCTAAAACAGGATAAACAGGAAACAGTGTTTTTTCAAAATCATTTTCTAATTCAAATTGCCAATCTTTGATATTTTTTTGTAAAATAGAAGCAATAGAAAAATCTCTTTCTTTTGGTTTAATTTGATTAAATGCTTCTTTTGTTGAGATATTAATAGCAGGATAAACCAAAAAAATAAATTTTCCTTTCAAATCTATCTCAAAATCCGTCAAAATTTCGCCTCTACTTGTACCAATCTGTGGTTTATTTTTGATAAAAAAAGCACAATCACTCCCCAATTGAGCCGCATAATTTTCTAACTTTTCAGTTGTCAAACCAATATTAAACACTTCATTTAATGCTTTTAATGTAAAAGATGCATCAGAAGAACCCCCACCCAAGCCCGCACCCGTAGGAATAATTTTGTGTAAAAAAATATGTACCGCAGGCAAATCAAAATCTTTTTTTAATAAATGATAAGCACGCAAACATAAATTATCATTTTTATCAGGTGGAATAAATAAGCCCGATGCAGTAAAGTGAAGGCTTTTTTCTTCAATCACTTCTAAAACATCAGTCCACTCGATAGGATAAAACAATGTTTCGAGGTCGTGAAAATTATCATTTCGTTTGCGTAATATATGCAAACCTATATTGATTTTAGCATTAGGAAAAGTAAGCATCTGTTTTTATATTGATTTTACTCTAATTTATCATCTAATATTTTTATAATATTTTCATATTTCATTTTTTGCTGTTTTTTAACATCCTGTGTTAAAATAGATTTAAAATACGATTTTAATAAAAATAATGTTTCTTTTTTTGGAAAGAGTGTTAATATTATTTCATTCCAAATTTCATCATCTTGGAATAACTTTTGTAAAGTAGATGTCTTTAAATCCTTTATTTGATTAAACGTGTCGTTGCTATCTAAATCGAAATTTAGTTCAGGCATATCAGGTATTTCAGTTCTCCATTGTTTTAGATTATTAATTATATCGTCCCAAACTTCAAAATGACCTAAAATCTCAAAAAAATCTTTACCATAACAAACATAAAGTTGTATATTATGTTTCTCAACCAGTATTTTTATCTCATTTTTATAATAGTTTTTATTTTTTTCTAAATCAGGGTCGATAAAAAACATAAATGCTTCTAAATTATTACCATATTTTGATAACATTAAATCGACTTTTTTAGAAAAATTTTCAATTTGTCCTCTTTTTTTTGTCGAATCGTGGTCATCTCTTACTTTTTGTTCAGCAAAATAATATTTATCATTTTTTGTAAAACATTGATCTACATTAAGATATTCATTATTCCATAAATACCTTTTTTCTAAATTAGTATAACCTAATTCTACTAAATATTCACCAATCAGTTTTTCAAACGCATCACCAAAACGTATTTCTTGCGATTGAGTTAAGTTTTGTAATAACTTTAATTTTGGTAATGTTGGACGAAATAAACCAATATAACGACTTGGATTATTGGCTATTTTTTTTAATAAATCTGCTTTTGAAGTAGTATCGTTAAAAATACTCGTATTCAATATTATTTTAAATTGTTGGTACTTCATTTTCTACTAATTCTGGTTGTTTATTTTTTGCGTCCTCGATGATTTTTTTTAAATAATTTTCCATTTCAAGAGCCTTATTTATCTTGATGGTTTTTTTAACTTTTTCGTCCTGATATTGTATTTGTTCATTTGGATTAATAAATTTTTTAATATAATCTTGTCGCAAATCATCAATTAAAATTTTCTGATTTTCACGTTCTACATACCAAAATTTCCATCCATTATTATTTGGTTTATTCAACATTAAAGCGCTTATTTTATGAATAGAACCAACATTCTCACCCCAAGTCAAACTTGCGTCTGCTAATACTTTTGCTGTTTTCTGAAAGTTATTTGAATATAGACTCTCACCAATCTTTATAAATCCCTTTTCTATTAGATTTCCAAACGGGACTTTTGTTTGTGGTTTTTGAATAGGGTGCTCTAAAAGATTTTTTTCTAAAGGTATTATTTTTTTTAATCTTTCCTCTGTAATTTTAATATAATCACTTTCTTTTTCTATACCAATATAATTTCTACCTAAACGCTTTGCAACCGCAGCAGTCGTTCCGCTACCATTAAAAGGATCTAAAATTAAATCATTCGGATTTGAACTTGATAGAATAACTCTATATAATAGTTCTGCAGGTTTTTGTGTTGAATGCGCTTTTTGACCGTTTACTTTTATACGTTCTTCTCCTCCGCAAATTGGAATATGCCAATCACTTCGCATTTGTAAGTCATCATTAAAAACCTTTAATGCTTTATAATGAAATGTATAACTTGAATTTTTATTTTTAGATGCCCAAATCAAAGTTTCGTGTGCATTATTAAATCTTGTACCTTTAAAATTAGGCATAGGATTAGTTTTTACCCAAATAATATCATTCAGAAACCAAAGTCCAAGGTTTTGCATTATTGCACCAACTCTAAAAATATTATGATAACTACCAATAACCCAAATTGTTCCACTGTCTTTTAAAACTCTTTTACATTCTTTAAGCCAAGCTTGCGTAAATATATCATAAGTTTCCATACTTTCAAACTTATCCCATTCATCAAAAACGCCATCTACTCTTGTTTGATTAGGTCTATATAATTCATTTTTAAGTTGTAAATTATAAGGCGGGTCAGCAAATATAATATCAACACTTTTGTCAGGTAAATTTTTCATTACCTCAATACAATCACCTTGTAAAATTTTATTAGTATATTCGTTACTTGTAAGCATACTTATTAATATAATTTATTTCTGCAAAGATATAATTTT
Organism: Cytophagia bacterium; assembly: GCA_004294005.1. Lineage (GTDB taxonomy): Bacteria > Bacteroidota > Bacteroidia > Cytophagales > Microscillaceae > RDXZ01. The sequence continues at coordinate 4,114 of RDZP01000064.1, read as the reverse complement.
TTTCTTTATTTTTTTATTTTTTGTCAATAATATTCGATAAATCTTTCCAAAATTCTGGATACGATTTGATAACTGCATCAGGATTTTCAATTTCAATAGTATGAAATTTAAAAACAGCTATTGCAAACGCCATACACATTCGATGGTCGTGATAAGTTAATATTTTTGTAGGAACATAATCAAAATTTTCAATGCTATCAATTTCATAAATATTATTGTTGATAGCAGTCATTTTTCCGCCTATTTTTGGCAATTCATTTTGCAATGCTTTGATACGGTCTGTTTCTTTTATTTTCAAACTTTCTATGCCTTCAAAAGTTGCTTTGATACCTTTCAAAACACATACAACTGCTATTGTCTGTGCTAAATCAGGACAATCAATAAAATTAAAATTAATATTGGTAGGTAAAATAAAATCTTCTTTTTGATTGATAAAAATACCATTTTCAACAAATTCAGTTTTAACTCCTAACAAAGCCGCCATTTCAACAATTTGATTATCACCTTGTTTTGAGTTTTGAAATAAATTTGGTAAAAATAAGCGTGTATTTTTTTGAAAAATTACTAAAGCATACCAATAACTCGCCGCCGACCAATCACTTTCGACAGTATAAGCATTGTTTTGATAGGTTTGTGGGAGGATTTTGATGGTATTTTGTTCCCAACTATAATCAATTCCAAAAAAATTCATTTGAGATAAAGTCATTAAAATATAAGGTTTTGAACTCACTTCTCCTTCCAAATGAATAGTTAAACCGCTTTCTAAAAGTGGTGCTATCATCAATAAAGCCGAAATAAATTGACTGCTAATATTTGCCTTTATATGAATGATTGTTTGTTTTTTTGTATTATTTTCAAAAAATTGAATGGGTGGAAAGCCTTGTTGATGAGTATATTTGATATCAAATCCTATTTGTCGTAGTGCATCAACCAAAGGAAAAATAGGGCGTTCTTGCATACGTGTTGTACCTGTAAGTGTGGTTTTTTTTTGGGTGATAGCCAAATAAGCCGTCATAAACCTAAAAACAGTTCCTGCGTCTTCCGCATCAAAAATAGTAATATTATTTTGATTTTCTAATAAACTTTTGAGTATTTTTGTATCATTGGCAGTAGATAAATTTTGAATAGCAATATTTTTTTGTTGTTGATATTGTGCCAAATATTGTATAATCAATGCTCTATTGCTTTCACTTTTGGAAGCAGGTAAATAATTGATTCGAGTATCTATATTTTTTTTTGATGTAAATGCTAATAACATATTTTACTTGATTAAGAATGAAGCACAAAAGAAATACTTTTTTGATAAGTGATTTGTTTTTTTAGAATGTCTAAAAGAATATTTTAACTTGTATTTTATACTCAAAAAAATAAATTGATTGCATGTATTATCAAAAAAATATTACTCAAAACGAATATTTTATCTTTTTAATTCATTACTAATCATTTTAAAATAAAGTATAAAACGTCGCAAAAATAGGTATATTTTTTTGAAAAATAGTACATTAATACGAAAAACACTCTCTAACACTTCTATATTTGTTATTGAGTGTTTTTTTTATAATCTTTTTTATCAAAAAATCATTTTTGGAAAAGAATTTGAATAACATACGGATAGCAATCTTTATAAAATAATTGTTATTGGTATAATGGAAACTTATTCACAAAATACAAAAAATATTCTTTGGAAAGATTTTGAAAAAAATACAAAAAAAATCAAAATAATTGGTTTTTTTGTTACTATTTTTTCGTTATTAAGTCTTTTTTTGTATGCTAAAGCACAATGGAATACACAAAACTATTGGATATACAGTACAGTAGTTGCTTTTTTAGGAGCGAGTGCTTTTGTTTATTATCGTCATCAAACCGATAAAATCTACGATACTTTTATGAAAGAAGTAGAAAAAAGACAAGCAGAAACATTAAATTTATTAGATTATCAAAAAAAAACTATCAAAATTGCCAATAATTGGACATATAAAAGATTTTTTTTCTTTGTCATAGGTTGTATTTTATTAGCAATAAGTACCAAATATATCAGTAAAGAAATAAAAATAAGAAGTATTGCAAAACCTCATACTATCAAAACGGCAAGAAAAATCGCCCAAAATAATACGAAAGTATTTTTTGATAAAATAAAATTAGATACAACTAATACAAAACAAAGACTGAAAGAAATTTATATCAGAAAAAAAGTAATTCAAAAAACTTTGACAGAAGCGCAAAATTCTTTCTATTCACAACAAGGTAACTATTATCAAAGTGCAGGTTTTTTACAAAATTTGTATCTTGCTAACAATCAATTGCAACAAGCATCAACTATCAACGCAAAAGAAGAAGTCATCAAACAAAATCCACTTATTTTTGTACAGGTTACAGGTATGAAACAAGTGCAATTGGATATTCTGGAAAAAGAAACGGCACAAGCAGAAAGTTATTTGAACAATGAAGGTGAAATGTTAAAACAATTTAATGAATTATTAGCCTATCAACAAAAATGCCAATACAAAGCACAAAAATGCTTACAAAACGACCAAAAAAGTATTACTACATTACAACAAGAATTAAATTATCTTGACAGAATACAATCACAACTTGAAAATATAATTTGTGAAGATAGTTGGCAACTAAGCAATTATCGCCTGAAATAATTTTGTAATCTAAAAAAATCAATCATTTTTTTTGAATGATTGATACCATTCTGCAAAAGTCTTGACTTTCTCTATATTCCCAGTAATCCAAACTTTGCTATCAGAATCAATTGTAGGATAGGCAATTATTTTGGAGGCAACAAGTAAATGCCCTGCTTTTTTGATATGTGTAAAAAGTTTAACATAAATATCTATCCAAATATTTTTCTTTTCATTTTTGATAACGTCTAAAAAATTACAGAATTGAGCAAATTGAACATCAAAATCAGTCATTTCATCTGTTTTAGTAACTTCCAGAATAGTATTTTTTTTATCTTTTTCTAATGAAGGAATAAAAAATAGTTCATAAGCAGCCATACTTTCTTCATTTTTCATAGACTCCGCAGAAATTGAAATCGTGATATTGTTATCCTTGTCTGATTTTTTATTTATCAAATTATTCAAATTCATTTTTAGTATTTTATAGGCATCTAAACTTCTTTCTGATTGATTTTCTAACAAAATATAGTGAGACATCGCCAAAATAGTTTGAATTTTATCACCTCTTTTATTGGCTATCCAACCCAAATAATAATGTGCTGATGGATAAGATGAATAAAGAGTGATGGCTTGTCTTAATGAATTTTCACCTTCTTTTACCTTGTTTTGACGTAAATAGGTAATGCCAAGATTAAAATGTAACATAAAATAATTAGGGTACAATTTAATGCCCATTTGATAATTTTTGATTGCTTTTTCGGACTTTCCCTGATAATCAAGTGCAGAACCTTTTAAATCAAAGGCTTGATAAGCAAAATTAGGTTTGTTTTTGATAACTTTATCTGCATATTTGATACACTCATCATATTTTTTAGTAACCAAATAAGTAGTAGCTATTTCATACAAAGCTTGTGAATTATTTTTATCAATTTTTAAAACTTCATTGTATTTTGCAAGCGCATCATTATAATTTTGGGCATCATGCATCTTGATTCCTTCTTTTATCAATGTTTGTATTTTTTCTTCATTGGTTTGAGAAAATAATTGGCTGTAAAGGACAAAAAAAGAAATAAAAGTAAGGATTAGTTTCATAAGAATAAATTTTTTTTGAGTTGTATCTTGCAAAATTAAAAAAATAATTCATAAATTACTAAAAAAATAATTTTATTTTAAAATAATTTTATTCACAAAATTTTCTTTTAAAATCATACAAAATTAATCCTTTTTATACAATCAATAAGGCTATGTATTTTTCAAATATTTTCTAATTTATATTCTCTTTATTTTGTAATATACTAAAAAAAACACTAATTTTGCACATCTTTTTAACGAATTATTTTCTATATCTTAATTACTCAAAAATACCATAACCTCACAAAATCAAAAAATCAGGTTAAACGCATCTAATAATTTGTCTTAATTTACTATAATCAAAATAATATTTTATTTTTTTTATGTTAAACAAAATTTTATTTGTTTTTAATTTT
>RDZP01000129.1 GCA_004294005.1 Cytophagia bacterium | reverse complement strand
AAAATTTACAAAAATAAAAAATCCGTTTAAATCCGTAAAATCCGCGTTATCCGCGTGCCTCCTGCTATAAATTTCCGTATAAAGTTTAGTAGAACCAAACAAATTAAAAGCTAAGTCTTTCTATTTTTTTAATTATATTAGTCTAATTGTAAAAATATAATCATAAGCGTTATTTTGTATTTTAGAATAATTTTTGATATTTATTAAAAAAAAACTAAATTATTCTATAAAAATCGTGTTTTTTTCAAAAACTTGTTTTAACTTTGCAGGCTTAAAAAAAATGTTTTATTTTATTACTCAAAAATAAAAAAAACTATCATTAAATTTAGAAAAAACAAATTATTTATTAGGAAAGTATGATTACTATGATAATGGCAGCTATCCTTGGAATGGGGGTATTGTCTTTGATTTTTACGTTTGTAAAATCAGCTTGGGTAGCAAAACAAGATGCGGGCAATGAAAGAATGATTAAAATTTCGAATAGCATTGCAGAAGGTGCTATGGCTTTTTTGAGAGCCGAATACCGTGTCTTAGGTTTTTTTGTATTTTTTGTAGCGATTGTTTTAGCCTTTATGGGTTCTCGTTCTGCTAATTCGCATTGGACGATTTCAATTGCTTTTATTTTAGGAGCAGTTTGTTCTGCTACTGCTGGCTTTATTGGTATGCGTATTGCTACAAAAGCAAATGTTCGTACTGCTAATGCTGCTTTGACTAGCCTTACAAAAGCACTTCAAGTTTCTTTTACAGGTGGTGCTGTTATGGGTATGGGTGTTGCAGGAATTGCAGTAATTGGCTTGGGTGGCTTATTTTTTATACTATATTACGCTTTTGTAGGGACTACAGGTGATGCTAATGGTTTACAGATGGAAAGAGCTTTGGAAGTTTTGACCGGTTTTTCTTTAGGTGCGGAAAGTATTGCTTTGTTTGCTAGAGTTGGCGGTGGTATCTATACAAAGGCTGCTGATGTAGGCGCTGACTTAGTTGGTAAGGTAGAAGCAGGTATTCCTGAAGATGATCCTCGTAATCCTGCTACTATTGCCGATAATGTAGGCGATAATGTGGGCGATGTGGCAGGTATGGGGGCTGATTTATTCGGATCTTTCGTTGCTACTATTTTGGCAACTATGGTTTTAGGACGTGAAACTTTAGCGAGTGGTGATAAATTTAATGGACTCTCTCCTATTCTATTACCAATGGTTATTGCCTCTGCTGGAATTTTGTTTTCTATCATTGGCACTCTATTCGTAAAAGTTAAAAATGACAATGGCAATGTGCAACAGGCTTTAAATATTGGTAATTGGGTTTCTGTAATTTTGACTGCATTTGCTTCTTTGGGAATTATTTTATGGATGTTACCCGCAAAATTAGAATTAAGAGGTTTTGTGTTTACGCCAATGGGTGTATTTTTAGCGGTAGCGATAGGTTTAATGGTGGGTACACTCATTTCAATTATTACAGAATATTATTGTTCAATGGGTAGAAGACCAGTCAATTCTATCATTAAGCAATCTTCTACAGGTGCAGCAACAAACATTATTGCAGGTTTAGCCGTTGGTATGGAATCTACTGTTTTACCAATCATTGTTTTAGCAGCTGGTATTATTTTATCTTATTCAGTAGCAGGTTTATACGGCGTAGCAATTGCTGCGACAGGTATGATGGCAACTACCGCAATGCAATTAGCAATAGATGCTTTTGGCCCAATTGCTGATAATGCAGGTGGAATTGCTGAAATGTCTGCTTTGCCAAAAGAAGTTCGTGAACGTACTGATATTTTAGATGCTGTTGGAAATACAACTGCTGCGACAGGCAAAGGTTTTGCAATTGCCTCTGCAGCACTTACTTCATTGGCTTTATTTGCTGCTTTTGTTGGTATTTCAGGTATCAAATCTATTGATTTATATAAAGCTCCTGTATTGGCAGGTTTGTTTATTGGTGGTATGATTCCATTTATTTTTTCATCTTTGGCAATTTCAGCTGTAGGTCGTGCTGCTATGAAAATGGTAGAAGAAGTCCGTCGTCAATTTAGAGAGATTAAAGGAATTATGGAAGGAAAAGCAGAACCTGATTATGCAAAATGTGTAGATATTTCTACTAAGGCAGCACTTCAAGAAATGATGCTACCTGGTTTGATTGCTTTGTTAGTACCAATTGTTATAGGTTTTGGATTTAAAGGTGTTTTTGAACAAGTAAGTTCGGCAGAGATTTTAGGTGGTGTGTTGGCTGGTGTAACTGTTTCAGGTGTATTGATGGCTATGTTTCAGTCTAATGCAGGTGGTGCTTGGGATAATGCTAAAAAATCATTTGAAAAAGGTGTAAATATTAATGGAAAAATGGAATACAAAGGCTCTGATGCACACAAAGCGTCTGTTACAGGTGATACTGTAGGTGATCCTTTCAAAGATACTTCTGGTCCTTCTATGAACATTTTGATTAAATTAATGTCAATAGTTGCTTTGGTAATTGCTCCTTATATTGCTCCTAAAAAAGCAGGTCATACTCAACAAATACCAAAAGAAAAAGCAGTTATTCAAATGATTGCTAAGAAATAATATTAATATTTTTTAGAAATATTTTATAAAAAAAGCAAATCAATTTTTTTGATTTGCTTTTTTTATATAAATATATTATTTTTTCAATATGAATATAGAAGAACTAAGAGATTTTTGTTTATCTCTGAAAGCAGTTACGGAAAGTACACCATTTGATGAAATTACTCTTGTTTTTAAGGTAGGTGGTAAAATATTTACTTTGGCAAATATAGATGATTTTCAAAGTTTTAATGTAAAATGTAATCCTATTTTGGCAGAAGAATTAAGAGAAAAATACCATTCAGTAACGGCAGGCTATCATATGAACAAAAAACATTGGAATACAATTAATGTTACAAATAATGAATTATCAGAAGAAGAATTAAAATATTGGATTAAACATTCTTATGACTTGGTGGTGGAACAATTACCCCAAAAAATCAAAATAATGGAAAATTTGATATAAGTTTTTCACTCCTTTAAACTCCTTTAAATTCTTTCTAATATTTTCTACTAAATCTTTCTTAGTATTTTTTTTAAAAACTTACAATTTTAAAGAAAAATTATTTATTTTTGCATTAAATTGTAATTATTATTTTTTTTATAAAACATTGATTTTTAATATTTTACATTACTTATTTGTAATTATTTCTTGCAAAAGGTCTGGTATTAGGT
>RDZP01000128.1 GCA_004294005.1 Cytophagia bacterium | reverse complement strand
GTTTTGTAAGAGATACCAAAATTAAACCTTTTTTTTTAAAAAAAAAATAAATTAAACCATTCAAAATCAAATAATTATAAAATTGTCATATAGAGTGGTTACAGATATAATGGGCAATAAGATTACAGATTATACACAATTTACAACCAAAGAAAAAGGTAAATATGAAGTAATTGCCAATGTAAGCACTTGGGCAAATGGTATTTACTTGGTAATATTAGAAACCAAAAATGAAAAAGTAGTTAAAAAATTGGTCGCAACAAAATAGTTGTTTTGATTTCTATCTTTTAAAAAAGTACTATTACTAATAAAAAAAACGCACTCAAATTAAAAGTTTTAGTGCGTTTTTTTACTTTATATCAAATATTTTTTATTTTTTCTTGAAATAACTGCACAAATTCATTGAGCGTACAAGCACCTTTATCGCCATGCCCATGTTCACGTAAAGCAATCGTATTCGATTCTTGTTCTTTTTCGCCAACAATCAACATAAAAGGGATTTTTTTAACTTCTGCATCTCTGATTTTGCGTTGTATTTTTTCATCTCTTTCATCTAAAAAACCTCTAATATCCAATTCTTCTAATTCACTATGAATTTTTTTCGCGTATTCGTGGAATTTTTCAGAAACAGGTAAAATAGCAATTTGTTCAGGTGCGAGCCATAACGGGAAATTTCCTGCACAATGTTCTGTCAAAACTGCAATAAATCGTTCTAATGAACCAAAAGGAGCGCGATGAATCATCACAGGTCTATGTTTTTGATTGTCTGCACCAATGTATTCCAATTCGAAACGGTCAGGTAATTGATAATCTAACTGCACAGTACCTAATTGCCATTTTCTTCCTAAGGCATCTTTGACCATAAAATCTAATTTTGGACCATAAAAAGCGGCTTCACCCAATTCTGTAACGGTTTTTAATCCTTTTTCATTGGCTATTTCAACGATAGCACTTTCTGCTTTGTGCCAATCTTCATCTTTTCCAAAATACTTAGTCTTATTTTCAGGGTCTCTTAATGAAATTTGAGCAGTATAATCTTCAAAGCCCAAAGAACGAAATACCAACAAAACCAAATCAATTACTTTTCCAAATTCGTCTTTTACTTGGTCGGGACGGCAAAAAATATGAGCATCATCTTGCGTAAAACCTCTTACTCTTGTCAAACCGTGTAATTCTCCGCTTTGTTCATAACGATAAACTGTTCCAAATTCTGCCAGACGAATAGGTAATTCTTTGTAAGAACGAGGTTTTGAAGCATAAATTTCGCAATGATGAGGACAATTCATCGGTTTTAATAAAAATTCTTCATTTTCTTCGGGAGTATGAATGGGTTGAAATGAATCTTTGCCGTATTTTTCCCAATGTCCTGATGTAATGTATAATTTTTTAGAGCCAATATGCGGTGTAATCACAGGAGAATAACCTGCTTTTATTTGTGCCTTTCTCAAAAATTGTTCTAATCTTTCTCTCAAAAGTGTTCCTTTTGGTAGCCATAATGGCAAGCCAGCACCCACTTTTTCAGAAAAAGTAAATAATTCTAATTCTTTTCCTAATTTTCGGTGGTCTCTTTTCTTTGCTTCTTCTAATAAAACCAAATATTCTTTGAGTTCTTTGTCTTGTGGGAATGTAACAGCATACAAACGTGTCAATTGCTTGCGTGTAACATCTCCACGCCAATATGCACCTGCAAGGTTCATAATTTTGACGGCTTTTATAAATCCTGTGTGTGGAATATGCGCCCCACGACACAAATCAGTAAAGTTTCCTTGTGTATAAAAAGTAATTTTTCCATCTTCGAGTCCTTCTAATAATTCAAGTTTGTAATTATCATCTTTTTGAGTAAAATAATCGATTGCTTCTTTTTTGGTAATTTCTTTTCGGACATATTCGCTTTTTGTGCGTGCCAATTCGAGCATTTTTTTTTCGATTTCTACAAAATCATCTTGAGAAAGCATTTTTCCTTCAGGCAATTCAATATCATAATAAAAGCCTGTTTCGATGGCTGGTCCGATACCAAATTTAGTTTTAGGGAATAGGCTCTCGATGGCTTCTGCTAATAAATGGGCTGATGAATGCCAAAATGTATTTTTTCCTTCTGTATCTTTCCAAGTGAGGAGTTGTAGATTGGCATCTTGGTAAATAGGTCGCATTGCGTCCCAAACTTCGCCGTTTATTTTTGCGGCTAATACATTTCTCATTAGTCCCTCACTGATGCTTTGGGCGATGCCTAAGCTTGTGATGCCTGCGGAATACTCACGAATGCTTCCGTCAGGGAGTGTAATTTTGATATTACTCATAATAACAATAATAATTTACGTTTTTTTTCGCCTTTACAAATGGCGTATTTTTTTAAAAATTAGTTGCAAAGATATAAAAATATTAATAATTAACATAAAAAATATCCCAAAACAATTAATTATTTTGAGATATTCAACTTTGAACCCGCATTTATTCGTCCATTTACTTCGAAATTTTCAATTGTTTCATAAAAATCTTGCCTTATACCAAATAAACAAAGATTGCATTTATTTTTTTTCATTCTAAAATTAGAAATAAAAAACAACTGATTTGAATGTTTAATTTCTATTTTATAATCGTAATCAATAGATATACTATTATTAATTAAAGAAGCAGAATAGGTATTACTATTATTGTAATCAAGCGATACACGCATATTTGCAGTCTGAACTAAATCAGTGAAATTCGTATTTTTTTTAAATCTATATAAAATAATCGTATCTATTTCATTAAAACTAAATCCCTCTAAAGAAATATCAATACTGCGATTATCTAAGCATCCTTTCATTGTGCAACACGATTGTAAATGGAACATTATAAACAATATTGCAACAACTACAATCAATAATTTTGTTTTTCCCATTTATATCTTATGTATTTAATGTAAGTTGCGTAAAATAAATAAATAAACATTAAAAAAAGAGTAAAATCTCTATAAAAAATTGTAATTTTGTAATTATTCAAGCCACGAAATTTATTTTTATGAAAGATTTTACTATTACAATATACTGTTTTATAGACGATTTGTTGCAAAAGATGGAAAATAATTGTTCTATTCACAAACGTAGGAAGCTTACTGATGCTCAAATAATAACGACAGTAATTATTTCTGCTCGTTACTTTTATGGTAATCAACATGTTGCTTGTGATTATATGAAATCACATTGGGGTTTTGATATACCTGATAAAAGTAAT
>RDZP01000127.1 GCA_004294005.1 Cytophagia bacterium | reverse complement strand
AAAAGCCAAGGTTGGCTAGTAGCAATAATGAGTGTTGAGTCGCTGGATTTATATTCAGGCGCAAAAAAGCCCAAGGGAATATATTCACGTTCTTCTGAGGAGTGTCGAGGAATCAAAACAAATTCTTTATTATCAGGTTGGGTTATTTGGGCGAATAAATGTGGGATTTTGGCTAATTTTGGTCTAGAAGATTTTAGTCTTTCCTTATAAACTAAATCTACTTTTTTACAAACTTGAGGTAATTGTTGTAACTCAACATCCGTAATATTTTCTAACCATAAGCAATATCTCTTTTTCCCATTTAGAAATTCGTGTGCTGATATCAATTCCTTTATCCATTTTTCTGCTTGGGGTTCTATTGTCAAAAATTCATTTTTTTCATTTTCAGTAAACAAAAGATGTCCTCCGTCTGCTGGCATATTGCCAAAATTCATTTCAGTGAATTTAGAAAGTGGCGTGTTTAAAGATGTAACGAAAGTATTAGAGGCATCCGCCAAATAACCGTTAATATTTTTGACTTCTTTTTTAATATCAGCTGTGTATATATATTTTGGTTGCGTATTTTTATTACGTAAGCCCACAATAATTACTGTAACACCAGCATTTCCTCTAGCATTATTTATCCATTTAAAAGATTGATAAGCGAAGGATATTTCAATTTCATTTTTTAAAACTCGAGGCCAAGTTAATGCAACAAGCAAGCCTTGGCATATAGAATTGGTAGAAACAAATGCCAACTGGGCATTATAGCCATTAATATATTTTGAGCCTAAATAAAACCAAGCAGATACAAAATCTAAGTTTTTATACTCTTTGCAAAACACAAACTCCATATCGTCTTTTTGTTCCTTTTTTTTTTTTTTTTATCCCAAATACGGCGGATTACCCAGCACATAAATCTCATCTGTTAAACTCTTTGGGCAAACGGTTTCCCAGCTTAAGCGGGTGGCATTGCCACAAACAATATTGCCAGCTTGTTTTAATGGCAGTATGGGTTTGCTTTGGCCGTAGCCTTCTAGCATATCATCAAATACCTTGTTCATTTGGTGCTCGGCCAGCCATAAAGATAATATGGCCATTTCGTGTGCAAAATCTTTAATTTCTATGCCATAAAACTGGCTTAGTTTAATGTTGGTAAATTGCAAAGTTTGGGTTAAACCTTGTTGTGTGTTTAGCTCTACCATTTTTTTGAGGATTTCTATTTCTAGCAATCGTATTTCTTTGTAGGTAATAATTAAAAAATTACCGCTACCGCAGGCAGGGTCTAAAAATTTTATTTGCCCCAATCGGCCTATTAGTTTGGCTAGGCCAGCAAGGCTATGGGCTTGTTTTTCAAACTCTTGGTACAAAGCATCTAAAAACAAGGGTTGTATTAGTTTTTTAATGTTAGGTACAGATGTGTAGTGCATACCTAGGTTGCTGCGTTCCTCAGGGTCGGCCACGGCTTGTATCATGGCACCAAAAATATCGGGGTTTATTTCGCTCCAGTCCAAATCGCCACAGCTTAATAACAGTTGCCTGGCTTTGGCCGAAAATATGGGCGATGGTATTTCGGCATTAAACAAGCCCCCGTTTACGTACGGAAACTGGTTTAAATAATCTGGAAAATTGCCATCCTTTGTATTTAGTTTTTTAAACAGGGTTTGTAAAAACGTGTGCACATCGGCACCGTTGGCTTGGGTGTGTAGTGCTAAGTTTTCGGTAAAAACACTTTTTTTATCAAATATGCCGGTGTCTTCGGCAAAAAAACAAAATAACAGTCGGGATAAAAACAGGTTAAGCTGGTGGCTATTTTGCTGGTAGGTGGGGTTATCTTGCACCAAAATATCGTACAGTTGGGCTAGCTTGTAGGCGGCATCTCGGTCGGCTTTGTTATCGTTGCTGGCTTTGTAAATTTCGGCACCGGTTAGGGGTAAAAAAAAATCGAAATATTGGGGTAAATCTGTTAATGCAAAATCTCGGTTGGCTTTGGTTTTTAAATCTTTAGCCAGCAGGGTTTGGTTATTGGTAACAATAATAAAACGGGGCGTGTGTTTTAAAATACGTGGGTCTTGGGCAAAATTTTCGAGTTTTAAATGTAAATCGGCATCGGCGTAAGCAAAAAATAATTTGTTTTTATACAATACTTCGCCTTCGGTTTTAGAAAAATTAGCGTCGCCTTTTTTTAACCTCGTTACCGATGTTTTAGATATGCCGTAGGCCAGCAACAAATCGAATATAAATTCTTGTGGGTTAAAATTGGCAATTAGTAGCGCTAGGTTGGCTTCAATTTCTTTAGCTGTCATACCTCAAAAGTAACAATATTAATGAAATGTTAAATTTGAGCAGGATGGGTGGGCTATTTTGGTGTGTAACCAATCATTAAACAAAATTACAATCTCGATTATCCGATTTATACAATCGGTTAGGTGCTATAAATAAACTACAGCGTAATTTCATATTAACAATAAATCATTTTATCAATTTGAAATTACTAAAACAATTGCGCAACTTTGCGGTTCAAAAAATTAAATGATTACAAATCAATTTTAAGTTTTTAAAAAAATATTTTAAACCCACCTTAACAGGTAACTAAAACACAACAGCTATGTCATCAGTAGAGACAAAATTTATCGCTTACAAAGTAAAAGACATTTCCCTAGCCGAATGGGGAAGAAAAGAAATTGGCCTTGCCGAAGCCGAAATGCCAGGTTTAATGGCACTTAGAGAAGAGTTTGGCGCAAGCCAGCCTTTAAAAGGTGCTCGTATTGCGGGTTGCTTACACATGACTATCCAAACGGCAGTACTTATCGAAACTTTGGTTGCGCTTGGTGCGGAGGTTACGTGGTCGTCGTGTAATATTTTTTCGACACAGGACCATGCCGCTGCTGCTATTGCTGCTGCAGGCATACAAGTTTACGCTTGGAAAGGCTTAAACGAAGAAGAATTTGATTGGTGTATTGAGCAAACTTTGTTTTTTGGCGAAAACCGCGAGCCATTAAATATGATTTTAGATGACGGTGGCGATTTAACCAATATGGTTTTCGACCGTTACCCCGAACTTATTGCTGCTATTAAAGGTTTATCTGAAGAAACCACCACAGGGGTACACCGCCTGTACGACCGTATGAAAAACGGTACCCTACACTTACCAGCAATAAATGTAAACGATTCGGTTACGAAATCTAAATTTGATAATAAATATGGTTGCCGCGAATCGTTGGTGGATGCTATCCG
>RDZP01000126.1 GCA_004294005.1 Cytophagia bacterium | reverse complement strand
TATTTATGACCAAAACAAATCTAATCTTTATCATACAACTCATTGATAATCAATACTATAACATAAAAACAAATTACCTAACATTTGGAAAAGTTAGGGCTTAATCCAAGCACTTACAGAGACAAAAAGAGAGAAAAAACGAGGTTTCCGAAGTTTTTTCTCTCTTTTTGTCTCTGTGCTTTGCACGATAGCACGTAATCGCCCAAATTTAGTCTGTAATTTGTATGTTTTTATTTATCTTTCAAATCTTTTTTTCCTAATTCATCTGCCTTGTCTAAGTCTTTATTTCCGTCTTCAATATCTTTCAAAAAAATCTTTACTACGCCTCTTTTTGCATAAGCATTGGCATTATTAGGTTGCAATTTGATTACTTCATCATAATCTAAGACTGCTCCTTTAAAATCTTCCGATTTTTGTTTGAGTGTTGCCCTCAAAAAATAAGCACTAAAATTTTTCTTATCTATTGCCAAACATTTATTCAGGGCTTCTATTGCATCTTTGTATTTTTTATTATCTGCTTGAATGGTAGCGATTTTATAAAAAGCAATGCTCTGTTTTGCGTCTAAATGAACGGCTTGTTGAAAATCTTTTAAAGCCAAATCTTTCTTTTTGAAAGCCTCATTCACACAGCCTTTTCCAAAATAGGCAGAGGCTTCGTTAGGGTTTATTTTGATTGCTTTTTCATATTCGAGGTTTGCCTCTGTGCCTTTTCCTTGCAATCTCAATACATCACCTTTTTGAGTGAAAACTTCTGCTTTTTCGTATTTATTTTTGATGCAATTTTCTAAATCAACCATTGCTTCTTGTAACTTTTGCATATTTTTATAAGTAATTGCTCTGTAATACAATACTTCGTTATTTGCTTTGAGTTGTAAAGATTTTGAATAATCTCTGATTGCTTCTGTATATTTTTGTTGTTCATCATTCAAAATACCTCTATTTTGATAGGCTTTTGCATCTTTTGGATTAAGTCTAATACATTCGTCTAAATCTTCAAGAGTTCCTTGTATATTTTTGAGTTGATATTTTAATAAAGAGCGTTGAAAAAAAGCACGACTATCAGAAGGATTTATTTTTAGACAACGTTCTATATCATCATAACTTTTTTCATAATTTTTTAAATCAAAATAAGCCAATGCACGATAATAAAATCCTTTTGGGTCTTTAGGTTTTAGTTCTAATAAATAAGAATAATCTTGGATTGCTCCTTGAAAATCACCCAAAGCTGCTTTTGCTAAACCTCTGCTTCCATACGCTTGAGGATTGTATTTTTCTATTTTGATACCTTCATCAAAATATTGTAGTGCTTCCTTAAATTGTCTGCCTTGCAAACTTTTTGTGCCTAATTTAAAAAGAGAAGTAGCATCATTGTTTTGACCTTGTATTGATAATGAAAACAAAGACAATAAAAAAGAAAGTGTAATTATTTTGGAGAATGAAATAAACATTTTTTGTTTTGTATATTTAGTTATTGTATATCTTTATTATTTTTATCTTTTTAAACGTATATTTTTTCAAAAAGATTTTATTTGTGTTATCAATTCAAAAAATAAAACACAGAAAAAAAATATTTTTCATCATTAAATAATTGATTATCAATTCTATGTATATCATAAAATAGATTTTATAATCTTTTAAAAATAATTAAATTGTTTATTTTTTCTCATTTAAAGTTATATTTTATCTTTAAAAAATAAAGTCGGTACAATTTTTTTTGTATTTTTTTAAAATAATTACACAAAAAAGTATCATTTTTTTTTGAGTTTCAATTTTTTTTACGAACTTTACGCAATCGTTTGCGTATTGTAACATATATATATTAGAAAAATATAAATGTTAAAATTATTGTATTATCTACTTTTGCGTTTGCGAAAATCAACAATATAAAAAAGAATAACATGCACTTTTAGTGTCTGAAATTAAAAAAATAAAAATATGAATAGAGAAGAATGGGCATTACCCGTTGGAACAGCGTTAGACCGCTTTATTAGCAAACATCAAGAGCAATTTCCTTATGCAACAGGTGAACTTTCACAACTTTTGAGAGATATTGCATTGGCAGGAAAAATTGTTAATCGTGAGATTAATCGTGCAGGATTGATTAACATTACAGGTACTTTTGGAGCGCAGAATGTGCAAGGAGAAGAACAACAAAAATTAGATGTAATTGCCAATGTTAGATTCATTCGTGCCTTACGAAATGGCGGAGAAGTGTGTGGGATAATTTCTGAAGAAGAAGAAGATTTGATTGATACTGAAAAATACGAAGGAAAATACGTAGTAGCGATTGACCCTTTAGATGGCTCATCAAATATTGATGTCAATGTTTCAATAGGTACTATTTTCTCTATTTACAGACGTTTGTCGCCTACAGGTACACCTGTTCAGATGCAAGATGTGATGCAGGAAGGTTTTAAACAAGTAGCGGCAGGTTATTTGTTATACAGTTCTTCTACGATGTTGGTTTATACAACTGGGCATGGTGTGAATGGTTTTACTTATGAGCCTTCTTTAGGCGAATTTATTTTATCACATGCAGATATGAAAATGCCTGAAAATGCAAGTATCTATTCTGTGAATGAGGGAAATTATAGAGATTTTCCAAAAGAGGTAAAAGAATATTTAGAACATTGTAAAGACAAAAGATATTCAGGAAGATATATTGGTTCGTTGGTAGCAGATTTTCATCGCAATTTATTAAAAGGTGGTATTTACTTGTATCCACCTACTGAAAAAGCACCAAAAGGAAAATTAAGATTATTGTATGAAGGAAATGCTTTGGCTTTTATTGCAGAGCAAGCAGGTGGCGCTGCAACTGATGGTGAAAATAGAATTTTGAATATTGTACCTGAAAAATTACATCAAAGAACGCCTTTATACATTGGTTCAAAAAGTATGGTAGATACTTGTAGTCAATTTTTAAATACAAAAAAATTGACAGAGGTTTAAAATATTTTTTTATTTTTATATCAAAACAAAAACCACTCTCTTAGAACAAGAAAGTGGTTTTTTCTTTACGATTTTTAGGGTAGAATTAAATAAAAATAGAATGAAATCCTGAAAATCCTGCAATCCTGTCAAAATATATTTTTTTTATATTCAACTATCTCAATTAAAAATTTATGGTTCTACTAAGATTTATACGGAATCAGCCTAATTCGACTAAAATTCTTCTTTTGAGATTTTGGAAATCGTGAAATCCAAAAGACCGTCTGATGAT
>RDZP01000125.1 GCA_004294005.1 Cytophagia bacterium | reverse complement strand
AAACTACAAAAATAAACTTTTGCAACAATATATCCAAAAAAATAGTCATAATTTAGTGATTTTCAATGAATTGTGGCTATTTTAATAATTACAAGTTAAATCAATTCAAGAAAAACTTAACAAAATATTTCACATGCCAAATCAAATCAATTCTTTATACGAATATCTCGAAGCGTATAAAAAAAGTACAGAAAACCCTGAAGAATTTTGGGGGAATATCGCAGAAAGTTTTTATTGGCGAAAAAAATGGGACAAAGTCCTCGAATGGAATTTTGATGAACCAAATATTCAATGGTTTATCAATGGAAAACTCAATATTACTGAAAATATTTTTGAACGCAATTTGGCTGATTTTGGTAATCAAACTGCTATTATTTGGGAAAGTAATAGTCCTGATGAACCTTCACAACACATTTCTTATAATGAACTTTTTAAAAAAGTAACCCAATTTGCCAATGTGCTTAAAAATCAAGGGGCAAAAAAAGGCGATAGAATTGCGATTTATATGCCAATGGTGCCTGAAGCGGTGGTTGCAATGTTGGCTTGTGCAAGAATTGGAGCAATTCATTCGGTTGTTTTTGGTGGATTTTCTGCGCAATCTTTATCAGATAGAATTATTGATGCAGAGGCAAATATTCTTATTACTGCTGATGGGGCGTATCGTGGTGCAAAAACAATTTCTCTCAAAAATATTGCTGATGAAGCCTTAGAAAAATGCCCTTCTATACAAAAATGTATTGTTTTGGAACGCACCAAAGAAAATATTACTATGAAAAAAGAGAGAGATATTTGGTGGCACGAAGCATTAGCAACTGCACAAATTGAGTGCAAGGCAGAAGAAATGGACAGCGAAGATATGCTTTTTATCCTTTATACATCAGGCTCGACAGGCAAACCAAAGGGTGTGGTGCATACGATTGCAGGCTATATGATTTATACTGAATATACGTTTAAAAATGTATTTCAATACCATAAAAACGATATTTATTTTTGTACCGCTGATGTAGGTTGGATTACAGGGCATTCTTACATTGCGTATGCACCACTTTTGGCAAGTGGAACTTTACTTATGTATGAAGGTGTACCTAATTATCCACACGCAGGGCGTTTTTGGGAAATTATTGATAAACATAAAGTTACGCATTTTTATACTGCTCCCACAGCCATAAGAGCATTGATGGCAACAGGATTAGAACACGTAAAACCTTATCAATTAGATACCTTGAAAGTGCTTGGCACAGTGGGCGAGCCTATCAATGCAGAGGCTTGGCATTGGTATCATGCACATATTGGCAAAGGAAAATGTCCGATTGTGGATACTTGGTGGCAAACCGAAACAGGCGGTATGATGATTTCACCTTTGGCGGGCATTACACCTACCAAACCAACTTATGCAACCCTGCCTTTGCCGGGCGTGCAATTGATGATAGTAGATACAGAAGGAAAAGAATTGAAAGGAAATGGTGTAGAAGGTAATTTGTGTATCAAATTTCCATTTCCATCTATGCTCCGCACTACCTATGGCGACCACGAAAGATGCAAACAAACTTATTTTTCTACTTATAAAGGTTTGTATTTTACAGGTGATGGTGTGAAACGTGATGAAGATGGTTATTATAGAATTTTAGGGCGTGTTGATGATGTAATCAATGTTTCAGGGCATAGATTAGGTACTGCGGAAGTAGAAAATGCCATCAATGAACACCCACTTGTGAATGAAAGTGCAGTTGTTGGCTATCCTCATGATATCAAAGGACAGGGAATTTATGCTTTTGTTGTCTTAGAAAAAGACGGACAAACCCACGAAAAAGATGCAATGAAAGCAAGTATTATCAGTACGGTCAATAAAATAATTGGTGCAATCGCCAAACCAGACAAAATATTATTATGTTCAGGCTTGCCAAAAACACGTTCAGGTAAAATAATGCGAAGAATATTGCGAAAAATAGCAGAAGGAGATATAAGCAATTTGGGCGATATTACTACGCTTTTAAATCCTGAAATTGTGGAGGAAATTAAGAAAGAAGCAGGATTTTAAGTTTTTTTGTTGAATATTCTACTTTTCGAAAAAGTAGAATATTTTTTGATAGTGTTGTACTTGTAATATTTTTATCTTTTTGAGTGAAGCGAAAAATCTGCCTTTTCATTAGCAGAACGCTATTCAATGGTAAAGATGCTTCACTTCATTCAGCAGGACAAAACATTACATTGTAGCACTAACCAGTTTAAACGCACCTAATAATTTTTTGTAATTTACTGTAATCAAAATAATATTTTAATTTTTTTGTGTTCAATAGGATTTTATTTTTTTTAATTTTACGCATTCATTTGTGTCCCACAAACAAATATTGTAACAGATAAAACTTACATTATTGATAATCGCTTGTGTGAAGCAAACAAGGGCGAAAAATAAAACAAGTTTTTTTGATAGTATTTTTTAAATAAATGTAGAAAACTCCCAAAAATATTCAAATAACAATTTTAATCTAAATAAAATATTACTTTTGAATGTTTGTCAAGAAAAAAATGCAAATCATCTAAAGTAGCCTCTGTCCAATTTTCGTCATAACAATCTTTTTCTAAACCTGCACAATAAAACCTTTTTGTTTGAATCGAATCTTTGATTTCTACATAATTTGTACTACAAGCAAACCCTAATAAGAATAATATCATTTCTAACCAAGAAGATTTAATCGTTTTATCTATTTTTATGATTTCTATTTCTTCAAATTCATAAACTTTAAATGTATAAAATGGGAAATTTCTATTGATAATCAACAACTTATTACCTTCAACTGCAAAACTATTATTTAAACGTGCTACAATTAAATATAAGATAAACAAATATAAAAAACTATATAATGGAAAAACATACATCAAGTAAAATACTCCACCATAAACAAAAATACTTTGTATAGATAATGCAAAGATGATAAGCGTCCAACATTTAATCGGACTATAAAAAACTTCATAATTTTTGTAGCCCTTTCTTTTGAGTTTTCTATCTACTCTTTTATCAGTTAAACGCATAGAAACACCTGTCATCATTTCCAACATAATCTTTTTATTTAATTTTATACTTGGATTAAAAAATAATTTATACCAACTTCAATGTTCTTCTTTTCTTATCCATAAAAATTTTTGGTTCTACTAAGATTTATACGGAATCAGCCTAATTCGACTAAAATTCTTCTTTTGAGATTTTGGAAATCGTGAAATCCAAAAGACCGT
>RDZP01000063.1 GCA_004294005.1 Cytophagia bacterium | reverse complement strand
AAAAATAAAAAATAAAGAACAATTTTTTATAATTCCTGATAATTATTTTGATAATTTACCTGAAAAAATCACAGAAAAAATAAAAAATAAAGAACAATTCTTTATAACTCCTGATAATTATTTTGATAATTTACCTGAAAAAATTACAGAAAAAATTGAAAAAGAAAATAAAAAAGTTATCAAAAAAACAATTTTTCAATCAAAATTATCTTTGCGTTTAATGAGTATCGCATCCTTATCTGCTGTTGTTTTAACAGCTTGGTTTATTTTTAAGCCTTATTTTACTGATAATGAACAAATTAAAAATAAAATCACTTTCAATGAAAATGAAAAAATAAAATCAAAAGAAAAAAAATCATCAATTATTATCAAAGAAAAACAAGAAAATAAAGATGAAAAAATCAATGAAATTGATAATAATTTTGTAAAAAATAATATTATTGATATAACTTTAAAAGAAAATAAACAACAACTAATTGATACAAAATTGCAAAATTTATCTTCTAATGATGTAGCAGAATATCTAAAAAATCAAAATATTACAACACAAGAAATCGTAGAATTAATGGAAAATAATGAAACAAGTACAGATGAAATTGTTTTAGCTTTAGAAAATGAAGAACATATTTTGAGCCAAGAAATTGCTGATATATCAGAAGAAAATTTGAATGAATTGAATCAAATCTTAAAAAAATAAATAAAAATGAAAATCTATTATTACCTTCTATTTTTGTCATTATTTTTTATTTCTACTCTACTATTGGGACAACAACCAGAAAAATTAAAAGAAAGATTAGAAAAAAAAAGACAAGAAATTGATAACTTAAAAACAGAAATTGTAGAGGCAAGGCTTAATCTAAAACCTGAACAAGTTGCTCCTTTTCGAAAATTATATGATGAATATAGCTTGGAAAAAGTACAATTACGCCGAAAAATTATGAGAGCAAAAAGAACAAATTTGAGTCTTGCTGCCACAGACGAAGAACTCAATCAAAGCCTTGATGAACTTTTGGAAATGAAACAAAAAGAAGTTGAAATTGAAAAAACTTACAAAGCAAAATTTTTGAAAGTTATTAATATTAGACAAATAGCTGAAATTTATCGCTCAGAACAAGAATTTATTAGGCGTTTGATGGACGTTTTGAAAGAAAAACCGCATCTAAAAAAAAATAAAATGAGAGAAATACCTGAAGATGACTAATTTTAGGTACGAAATATGAGGTATAAAGATGAGATTTAACAAACAAAATCTTATCTTTATTTTTTTAAAATCTATAGAAAATGATTTCTTTTACATCAAAAAACCTTCATTCATTCGTTAGAAAAATCTTCTTATCTATCAATACCCCTGAAAAAGATGCTGAAATTGCTACAAATGTACTATTACAAGCAGATTTAAAAGGCATTGATTCGCATGGCGTTGCACGTTTGTCAGGATATGTGCGTCAATGGGAATTAGGAAAACTAAATTCCAATCCAAAAATTTCTATTATTCATCAAACACCTTCTACCGCAGTTGTAGATGGTGATAGTGGTTTGGGCTTAGTCATTGCTCATTATGCTATGCAAATTGCTATCGAAAAAGCAGAAAAAGTAGGCACAGGTTGGGTGGCAGTGCGTAATTCAGGACATTTTGGCATTGCAGGGCATCATGCTTTGAAAGCAGTTGAAAAAGATATGATAGGTTGGGCAATGACACACGCTTCAGCTTTGGCAGTTCCTACCTATTCAAAAGAAAAATTATTAGGCACAAATCCAATTTGTTTGGCTGTGCCTGCGGGTAAATATCAACCTTTTGTAGCGGACTTTGCCTCTACAGCGGCGGCTTATGGAAAATTGCAAATTTTACAACGAAAAAATGAAAATGCTCCTTGGGGTTGGGTGCAAGATAAGAATGGAATGCCTACACAAAATCCACATGCACCTCGTTTGGGTGGTGCTTTATTGCCTTTGGGCAGTGATGATGAACACGGAAGTCATAAAGGATATTGTTTAGGGGCAATGGTTGATATTTTATCAGGAGTACTTTCAGGGGCAAACTTTGGTCCTTTTGTGCCTCCTTTTGCTACTTCAGGTGATACACAAGAACGACAACCGCCTGTTGGTTTAGGTACAGGACATTTTTTTGGGGCAATGTCGATTGATGCTTTTCAAACCAAAGAAGAATTTAAAAAAAGAATGGATATTTGGATTGAAGTTTTTAAGAACGCAAAAGCTATTCAAGGAAAAAAAGTATGGATACCTGGTGAACCTGAGTTTGAAAATGCTATTTTCAGAGAAAAAAATGGTATTCCATTGGTAGAAGCAGTTGTAAAAGATTTAGAAAAATTAGCAGAAAAATTTGGAGAACCACTTTATTAACGTAATTTCGAGATAGCAATGGTTTATTTTCATAAAACAAAGTCTGTACCGTAGTTTACGTAGGTCTGACCTTGTTTTATGAAAAATAGAATAAAAAACTAATTTCTAAAATATTCATTTCCTTTTTTATCAATAAAACCCCATTCTCCGTTTTGTATTTGTACTTTTCCAAATCCGTTTTCAAAATGTCGAACTAATTTATATTTTAGTTCTGTAATAAGTTTTCCATGTTCTTCTACAAATCCATATTGAGATCCTTTTCTCACTACTGCAACTCCTTCATAAAAAGGTTCGGCGTGGTCAAAAGTCAAATGAAAAGCAATTTGATTTTGTGTGTTGATAAAGTAAATATTTTTATCTTTTTTGACTAATGCCAAATCTGCACTAAAATCTTCTGCACTTTCATATTCGGGAGCAATAATTTCCTTTCTATTGGTTATATCAATAAATCCATATTTTTTCCTGTGGATAATTCTACCTATTTTCCCCTTCAATGGATAAATAAATTCATATTTTGGTTGAATAATAAAATTACCTTTTGTATCTATAATTCCCCATTTTCCTTCTTTTTTTACTCTTGCTAATCCAACACTTTCAAATTCTTCAGCATCTGTGAATTGTGGTTGAATAACCATTTTTCCTGTGGTATCTATATAACCATACTCCCCATTTTTTCTTATTTTTGCTAAATTTTCAGTGTAATTAATGGCTGCATTTTGAATAAGAGGCACAACAATTTGTCCTTTTGTATCTATATATCCATATTTTTGCTCAATTCCTACTTTTGCAATGCCGTTTTTGAAAGGATAAATTTCATCATAAGTGAAAGGCACAATCACTTTATTGTCTTTATCAATTACACCATATTTTCCCTCTATTGTTTTTTGTGCAATGGCTAAACCATCAGTAAATTTTTCTAATTTATAATATTGATTAGGGATAATAAAAATTCCTTTTTTATTGATATATCCCCAAAGATTATTTTTTTTTACCAATGCTATGTCATTTTCAAATTCCCAAGCCCAATCTAAATCTATTGCAATAATACTATTTCCTTTTATATCAATAAAACCATATTTTCCATTTTTTTTTACTTTTGCTAACCCATCTTGAAAAAAGAAGGTTTCCTCAAATTGTGGCTGAATTACAATATTTTGAGCAGAAAGAGCATATCCCCACAATTTCCCGTCTCTAAAAGGTACAAGAATTTTATTATCATTTTGCTCACTTTGACACGAAAAAGACAAATAGGATAATAAGAAAAAGAAAATAACTATTTTTTTCATTTTAATTTTAATTTTTATCAATCCTTACTCCCATCAATAAAACATCATCAATTTGTCTTTCTTTGCCCAACCATTCAAAAAAGTTCATTGCTAAAATTCTTTGCTGTTCGTCCATTGCAAGATGATTGATTTCCAAAAATACTTCTTTCATATTTTTGATCATATATTTTCTTCCTTTTTCACCTCCAAATTGATCTTGATAACCATCAGAGAGTAAATAAAACATTGTTGAAGATGTAATTTCAATTGTATGTTTTTGGTAATTTCTATCAGATAGTTTAGGATTCCAACCACCAATAGGTTGTTTTGTGCCTTTTATTTCATACAAAAGTCCATTCTGAATATAAATAATTGGATTATAAGCACCCGAAAATTCAACAATGTTATTGACTTTATCCCATGCACACAACACTATATCCATACCATCTTTGTTCTCACTGTCTGTTTGTCTAAGCAATCGTATCAAATCGTGGTGTAATTCATAGAGTATTTTATCTGTATCTATAATTTTTTTGAGGTGAATAATCTCGTTTAATAATTCATTCCCAATCATACTCATAAATGCACCCGGTACGCCATGACCTGTGCAATCCACAGCGGCAAAAAACACTTTGTTTTCCGTTTCAGTTACCAAATAAAAATCACCTGATACAATATCTCTTGGGTGAAAAAACACGAAAGATTCAGGTAATAAACTTTCAATTTGCTCTTTTGTCGGTAACATTGCTGTTTGTATTCTTTTTGCATAATGAATACTACTCAAAATTTCAGTATTTTTATGTTCGATTTCTTCTTTTTGTTCACTCAACTGGTCTAACATTACTTGCATTTCTTCATTGAGTTGCAATAATTCTTCGTTAGATTCTTTCAGTTCATAAGTGCGATTTTCGACGGTTTCTTCGAGATTTGCATTATAATCTTGTAATTCTTTTTGTTGTCTTTCAATACCTTCCGCCATTGTATTGAAAGTAGCAGCTAAATCACCAATTTCATTTTTTTCTTTGATTTTTACACGTTTGGATAAATCACCTTCTGCTAATTTTTTTGCTACTTTTGTAAGTACTCTAATAGGTTTTGATAAACGACCTGCAACTATTGTAGAAACAATAATTACAAAAATAACAATTATAATAGCCGTCCAGATAAGTATGTTTTGAAGCGAAGTGATTGGCTCAAATGCTTCTTCTTTGTTCATTTTTACGACAATACCTGAACGCATAGAAGGAATATAACGCCAATAAGCAATCACTTCTATACCTCTATAGTCTTTAGTAATTCCAAAATTAGATTTCCCTTGCAAAGCTAATAAACCAGGATGTGAAGGATTATTTTTATATACCTCTTTCTTAACAAATAATTCGCTTGTATGTCTAATTTTGGTTACAAATATCATCTGGCTATCTAACCAAGCTACTATTTTACTTTCACCTGTTTTTCCTAAACCTGTGTAATCATTGACAATTTTTTCTATTTCAGTATTGTTGATTTGTGCTATTAAAACTCCTATTAGCCTTCTATTTTGATTATAAACAGGTGTTGAGATAAAAGCTGTAACTCTATCCAAAGCACCATAAGTAGTAAAATCTGAAATTTGTGTTTGTAAATAAGTAATAGACCTATCAAATATTTTTGAAATTTCTGTTTTTTTAATCCAAGCCTCTGCTCTCACATTTAGACCTAATTCTGGTTTGTCAGTTGAACTAAATACTACATCACCTTTTACATTCAACAAAAGTACTTCTTCAATTCCAAAAGTGCGTTTATAGTATTGCATATCTCGCAAAACAATGCTATCTTTTTGGACAAATGAATATAATTTCTGAGGATTTTTAGCAGCAATTTTTGAATATTTTTCTAAAATAATTGATATATCTGAAAAAGATGATAATTCTTCAACTAACATTTCTTTATCATTAATGTATTGTTTTATTTGTTCTGCTTGCCTTGTTGCGATAGCAGTCAAGTTATTTTGTATTTCATTGATAACTGTTTGATTTACATTTGTAATAACAACATAAGTCAAAGTACCAATAGACAAAATACCTACCAACAAAAACCAAAACAATAACTGTACTGCAATTTGAGGCTTGTAGAAAAAGAGAGATAATTTTTTTCTCATTATTTTTTAATTTAACAAGTGCAAAAATAAGAAAATATTTGATATAAAAGCAAAGAGTTCGATAAAATATTTATTTTTATCGATAAAAATAATAAACATCACCTAAATGATGCCAAAAACAATTCTATTACAATAATAGTGCAAAGAATATTTTTATTACATTATTGAGAGTGCTTAAAATTTAGATAGAGAAAATATTTTGATAAAATTTTGTTCCTGATTTTTAATGAAAAAAATTTTTTTTGGAAACTTTGGAAACTTTTGAACTTTTTAAAGTTTCCTTTGTTTATACTTGTATGAAAGATAAAATAAAAATTCTATGACTATTACCGAATTATCTATCCAACGTCCAAGCCTTTTAGTAGTGATTTTTACAGTACTTACTTTTTTGGGAGTATTAAGTTATAATATGTTAGGTTATGAATTAATGCCTAAATTTGCACAACCCATTATTACTATCAGCACACTCTACCCAGGTGCATCACCTAAAGAAGTGGAAACCAATGTCAGTAAAAAATTAGAAGATGCTTTGGCTTCTATGGAAAATGTTGCTAATATTCGTGCCATCTCTCAAGAAAGTTACTCTTTGTTAATTGTAGAATTGAGTGCCAGCGGCAATGCTAATGATGCTTTATTAGATGCACAAAGAAAAATCAATAAAATTGCTTCTTCTCTCCCAACTGATGCCAAAACACCCACTTTAAGTAAATTGGCTTTTGATGAATTTCCTATCATACGTGCAGGTGTAAGTGCAAATATGTCACCAACAGATTTATTTGATATTGTAAGCCAAAGAATTGTCCCAAGTATTGCTAAATTAGAAGGGGTAGGGCAAGTAGATTTAGTGGGTGGTGATGAACGCGAAATTCGTGTTAATATCAATAAATCAAAATTAGAATCTTATAGTCTTTCTATTTTACAAGTTACAAGAGCAGTTCAAAATTCTAATTTAGACTTCCCAACAGGGAAAATAAAAAGTGAGGAAAGCCAGACTTTAATCCGATTGGCAGGAAAATTTAAAAGTTTGCACGATTTAGAAAATGTAATTGTAGCTACTGACCGCACAGGTTCGCCTGTTTATCTCAAAGATGTAGCAGAA
The DNA here is from genome assembly GCA_004294005.1 of Cytophagia bacterium. GTDB lineage: Bacteria > Bacteroidota > Bacteroidia > Cytophagales > Microscillaceae > RDXZ01. The sequence goes on along the minus strand of RDZP01000063.1, from coordinate 9,657 downwards.
ATTCAAGACACACAAAAAGAAACCTCTAAAATTACACGAATTGATGGTAAAACTTCTATTGGAATTTTATTACGAAAACAATCAGATGCCAACGCTGTAAAAGTAAAAGAATTGGTCGTAAAAGAAATTGCAGAATTAGAAAAAAGATATGCCAATAAAAACCTAAAATTTGCAATAGCACAAGATACAACCGAATTTACACTCAAAGCCGCACACGCTGTTATGGAAGATTTGTTGATTGCTGTTTTGTTGGTAGCCGCTGTGATGTTATTGTTTTTACACTCTATTCGCAATGCTTTTATTGTAATGTTGGCAATTCCTGCTTCTTTGGTTTCAACTTTTATTGCTATGTATGTATTAGGATTTACGCTTAATTTAATGACATTATTAGCACTTTCATTAGTAGTTGGAATTTTGGTTGATGATTCTATTGTGGTATTAGAAAATATCTATCGACATTTAGAAATGGGAAAACAACCCAAACAAGCCTCTTTAGATGGACGTGCCGAAATTGGTTTTTCTGCTCTTTCAATTACTTTGGTTGATGTGGTTGTGTTTTTACCAATCGCTTTGGTGAGTGGTTTGATTTCTAATATTTTAAGGCAATTTTCTTTGGTGGTAGTAGTGGCTACTATGATGAGTTTATTTGTTTCTTTTACTGTAACGCCTCTTTTGGCTTCTCGTTTTTCAAAATTGGAGCATATCACAGGTAAAAATATTTTTGGAAAATTTATTTTATGGTTTGAAAGACAAATAGACGCACTGACAAATGGTTATATTAGTATGTTGCGTTGGGCTTTAAAAAATAAATTGGTAACACTTACTTTAACCGTTATTTTATTTTTTAGTTCATTTTTGTTATTGAGATTTGGATTTATTGGTGGTGAATTTGTAAGTCAAGGCGATAGAGGAGAATTTATTTTACAGATAGAACTTCCAAAAGATGCAACAATCGAACAAACCAATCAAATCACACAAAAAGTAGAAAAAATATTATTCAAAAATAAATACATTACTAATATTTTTACAACCGTAGGAGCAACTTCTGAAATCATTGGCGGTACTTCAGTGAATTATATTGCAGAACTAAATATTAAATTAGTAGAAAAAGAAAAAAGGACACTTCCTGCTGATTTGTTAGGCTATGAAATCAGAAATCAACTTATCAAAGATGTGCCAGGCATTAAATTCAAAGCAAGTCCTTTGAGTTTCTTAGGAACAGCCAATCAGGCACCTGTGCAGTATATTTTAAACGGACCCAACGTAGATACATTGTTCAAATATGGGGAAATATTAGTAGAAAAAGCAAAAAAATTGAAAGGAACTGCCGATGTAAAACTCTCCGCCGAAAGTGGAAATCCTGAAATCAATGTGGAAATTGATAAAAAAAGAATGGCTGAATTAGGACTATCGATGGAAATTGTAGGAGCAACAATGCAAAATGCTTTTAATGGAAATGACAAAAATGAATACGAAGACGGAGAATTTACTTATGACATCAATATTAAATTAGATGATTTTAATCGTAGAAATTTAGATGACATTACACAACTTTCTTTTATCAATAATGTAGGACAAAATGTAAAACTCAATCAGTTTGCAAAAACAGTTGCTACTACAGGTCCCACAAAATTAGAACGAAAAAGCAGAATGTCCTCTTTGACTTTTGAAACACAATCCTTAGGACGACCTGCGGGAACATTGGGGCAAGAGGTAGAAGATATTATTAAATCTATGAATCTACCCAAAGAAATTTCTTATGCAAAAGAGGGCGACATCAAAAGGCAGGCAGAAGCAATGGGCGGTTTAGGTTTTGCATTGATTGCTTCTATTTTATTTGTTTATTTGATTATGGTTGCTTTGTATGATAGTTATATATATCCTTTTGTAGTTTTGTTTTCTATCCCTGTTGCAATGATTGGCGCTTTGTTGGCATTGGCAATGACGATGAACAATATCAGCATTTTTTCTATGTTAGGTATTGTAATGTTGATTGGATTGGTTGCGAAAAATGCTATTTTATTAGTTGATTTTACAAATCAAGCCAAAGCAGAAGGAATGACAACTTACAATGCTTTGATAGAAGCAGGAAAAACAAGATTAAGACCAATTTTGATGACCACTATTGCAATGGTAATTGGTATGTTACCAATTGCATTGGCGACAGGTGCTGGTGCAGAATGGAAAAACGGATTGGCTTGGGCATTGATTGGTGGTTTGAGTAGTTCGATGTTATTGACTTTGTTGGTTGTGCCTGTGGTTTATATGTTGGTAGATATAACTTTGGCTTTTTTTACAAAGAAAAAAGTTGTTTTAAGCAATCATTAAATGACTACTATTTCAATGATAATTGGCAGGTTACCAATTCAATTAGTAACAAGTGCTGGTGTTCTTTATATTAATCAGCGTTCCAAAACCGTAGAACGCTGATAAAACTTATTTTCAAATGCGGATTTTATTTTTTTAATCATTTCTAAACAAAACAATTTCGTGTTAAATATAGTTAAATATTTGATTGACAAAATAATTTCATTTTACTTTGCTTATCAATTCATTAAAATTCTTAAATAAATATGAATCATTCTCAGTTACACAACACACAAAAACACAACTTTCTATTTTTGATATTTGTATTTTCTTTTGTAATGTTATCCGCTTTAATAGCACATTCATACAAAAAAAATGTTAATTTGAAAGAACAAGCGAAAAAAGAAGCAATCAAAAAAATAGAAAAAGTAGTTATCAGCTAAAAAATATTGTGCTTTTTTTATTTATTATCAGTACATTTATTCAAATTATATTTTGGATATTAATGTTTTTTGTTTTTATTTTTAGAAAAAAGACTAAAAATAAAAACACAAAAAAAGATTTTTTACCTTTGAGTATTGTTATTTGTAGTCATAACGAAAGTAAAAATCTTTCCCATTTTCTTCCTTCAATATTACTTCAAAAATATCCTATTTTTGAGGTCATTGTTGTAAATGACCGCTCTGATGATGATTCTGAAATGATTTTACAAAATTTTCAAAATCAATATCCCTACTTAAAAATCGTTACAATTCGTCAAACTCCTTCTGAATTTAATCCTAAAAAATACGCACTTTTACAAGGTATTAATCTTTCAAGTTATGATACATTGGTTTTGACAGATGCAGATTGTTTTGTAACTTCTGAAAATTGGTTATCAACAATGATTGCCCATCAAAAGCCCACTTCAAAAATTGGACTTGGTATTTCACTTTATCAAAAAGAAAATAGTTTTTTAAATCAATTCATTCAATATGAAACCGTTTTTACTGCCATTCAATACATTGGTTTTGCTTTGTTAGGCAAGCCTTATATGGGTGTAGGCAGGAATTTGCTTTATTCAAAATCATTGTTTTTAGCCAAAAAAGGTTTTGAAAATATAACACATATTACGGGAGGTGATGATGATTTGTTGATAGGAAAAATTGCCACTAAAAACAATACTTCAGTTTTTTTAGCAAAAACAACTTTTACTTACTCTGTTCCTAAAAAAAATTGGTATGAATGGTATCAACAAAAAAAAAGACATCTTTCAGTGGGTATTTATTACCGCTTAGAAACTAAAATAATGTTATCTTTGTTGCATTTTTCGAATATTTTTTTTTGGTGGACAGGTATTTTTTTACTTTTTTCAAATTTTTTTTTAATTTTGAACCTATTTTTGATAAAAATTTCATTAAATTGGTTTATCTTTGCTGTTATAAATCGTAAATATTTTCATTCAACAAATTTCTTTTTGTTACCATTGTTTGATTTTTTGTTTACAGTTTATTTTATGGTCATTGGTTTGATGACTTTTTTAACTAAAAAAATTAGATGGAAGAATTAAATTTATCAGAAGAAAAAGAAAAATTTTCTGAAAAAGCATTAAAAGATTTTGATTTGATAGATGCTGCATTTAATAACAGCAATCAAAAAGCGTATGCTGAATTGATGGAACGCTATCGTAAGCCCTTGTATCATACAATTTTAAAAATGGTCAAAAATACTGATGATGCAGAAGATTTGACAATAGAGGCATTTGCAAAGGCTTTTAGAGGTTTACATAAATTCAAAAAAGAATATACTTTTAGTACTTGGCTTTTTAGAATTGGAACCAATAATTGTATTGATTTTATCAGAAAGAAAAAATTAGATACTTTGAGTATGAGTGCGGGTTTTAAAGATGAAAGTGGTGACGAGATGAGAATGGACTTGGCAGACACAAGTTTAGACCCACAAGAAGAAGCAATCAAAGCCCAAAAAATTGAATTAATACAAATGATTGTCAATAAATTACCAATTAAATATCAAAAATTAATTGATTTTCGTTACTTTCAAGAGTTATCTTATGAAGAGATTTCTGATAAAATTGAAATTCCTTTAGGAACAGTGAAGGCACAGTTACATAGAGCAAAAGAACTTTTATATGATTTAATCAAAGAAAGAAAAGATTTTATGTAAAAATAAAAGTTTCATTTTTGCGTTTAGTTTTTAATAAGAAAATAAAATCAATTCCTTTTTAGGAGTATAAAAAATAAATTATCTAATAAAAAATAATTACTAAAAAAATCTACATTCTAAGATAATTTACATTTATTTATCTACGAATGCTTAAATAATATCAACAAATATGAAAAAAATACTCTTGCTAAGCAATGTAATGCTTATAATGGGCTTTTCAAATGGATATGCCCAAGTGTCTGACTCGATTAGAATTAAGGCACTCACTGATTCGATAACAAGACTATACAATCGTTATTTTGAATTAGAAAAAGCAACCCGAAAAATTAATAATATCGAAAGTAAAATTAGTAATATTGATAATCAAACACAAAGCAATTCTGAAAGGTTGAATGGTATCAGTGAAGCAGATAGAACAACAAGACAAACACAATATTCAAGTAATAAAGGGGGGTTGTTAGCCTCAGCCAAATTTATTGAAGCGGCTTCTCGTTCTTTGGGTGCATTCGAACTTTCAGGCGGTTTTATGCAATACTCTAACTTTATTACAGCTTTGAATAATCCAACCAACGAAGATTTAGGTTTTAATCTTACCAAAGAAGTTATAAGAATTGTTGATGATAAAATTTTGAAAGGAAAAGCAGGAAGAAGAGTTGGCGGGAGATTTAGAGATATGATTTCAAAAGTTATCAGTAATCCGATTGTAGGAGTTGTAGGGAGAACTTTGATGTCTGTAACCCCTGGTGTTAGTTCTTTGACTTCTGTTTTTAATATGGTCAATAATTTTGCGGTTACTAACGAAGATGTAAACCTTGATGCTATCAAAGATTTCACAACAGAAATGCAAAAATATGTGATGCACTACGAAAACTTAGGCAAAGCAGGTAGAGAATTAGACCAAAATCTAAATAGTTTGAAAGTAAAAACAATGTCTTTGCGTGCTTTGGTAACAAATTTTGTACGTGAAAATATAGCAGATTTATACGGAGAAAATAATGTCCCAAATTTAGACAAAATGCCTCTTAATGAAATGATAAATAAGTATTTTAATTTTGCTTCTGTTTTGCAACATATCAATCAATTAGAAACTGATACTAAAATGAATCATTCAACATTGTTGAATAAAGTACGTTTCCCGTTTGCAATTCGTACACGTGTAGCGTTTGTGATGGAAGAAATTGAAAAAACATACAGCGAACAAATAGTAACTTTTAAGAGTTATAATGATAATATTTCTGAGATTATGACCAATGCTACTTCTATTAGCAATGATGCAAATAAAATCAAAGCAAAATTAGCAGATTTAGAATCAAATTATCGTGAATTAATACGTTTGTATAATGATAATGTTCAGTTGGAGAATGTAAGAGATGCACGTAAAAATGTACCAAGATAGTATTTTTTAATTTTCTTATTTGCAATAAAATAAAAAACCTACTTCACAAATTGTAAAGTAGGTTTTTTAATGTTTATTTCAGTTTGTCCGCTTGTTTTTGTCCTTCTGACAATACGTTGTTGGCTTTGTTCTCTGCTTCGGTTTCTACTTGTGTAGCGCGTTTGTATGCCTCGTTGCGTGCAGGAGAAGCAATTTTATCGGCTGCTTTTTTTGCCAAATTACCTGCTTTTCCTTTTGCAAAAGGAGCATTATCATAAGCATTTTTATAGGCTTCATCTAAGGCTTTTTGATAATTAATGTCTGCTTCCTCTCTTATTTTAGTAGCAATTTCCTTTGCTTTTGCCTTGATATTGTCCGCTTGTTCTTTTGCGTTGGCTAAAATTGCTTCTGCTTTTTCAGAAGCATCTTTTTTGACATCAGCAACAACTTCTTTTTTCTTTTCGTCAATTTTTTCTTTTACTTTTTCTTTGATGGCTTCTTTTGGTTTGATTACTTTTCCGTCTGCTCCCACCAAATTTACTTTTGGACTATTATAATTACCTGTGATAGCAAAGTTTGCCTTAATATCATTGGCATCAATTTTTTTACCCAAGACGTTTGATAGTGCCAAAGAGCCAATCATGCTTAATTGTGTAGTTGGTAACTGCGTACTCAATCTAAAATCTAAACTTCCGTCCACGCCATTATTACCACTTACATTCATTTTGTATTTTCCCATTTCAATGTCAAAAGGAGTATAATTAACCTTTCCGTCCTTGATTTGTGCTTTAACATTAAAATCTTTAAAAGCCATTTCAGGAATTTTGATAAAGTTTTTTATTTGGTCTATTATTTTTGGGTCTTTGATTAACGCTTGTGCAACTGCCATCGAAAAATTTCCGTTCATTGATTTATCAAATTTTGGCATCATTTGTTGGTCTAAATCACCTGCAATTTTAAACAAAGTATTGATTTTTCCACCATAATTATTTGCCAATTTTGATTCTGTACTGTATGCTTTGTATAAATTAGATAAAAATAAATCACCAATTCCCAAATCAAAACTATATTTTGGATTGTATTTATCTACACTATTATAGCTACCGTTGGTTACAAAACCTGCTCCCAAAAACTCAAATTTTACATTTTGCATAGATACAATACCATTTTTTACCAAAATTGTACCTATTAAATTTTTGATAGGTGTTTTTTGATATTCTATTTTTCCAATTTTTGAATTTAACACAAAATCAATATTTTTTGGTACTTCCACCACTGCTGAAGCAAGTGGGGGAGGAGGAGTGTTTTTATTGTCTTTTTTAGGGACTGTAACAGGTTTTTGTGCAGTTGTATTTGTAGGTATTGCTCCCACAGGTATCCATTCATTGACATCAAAAACATCAGATTGAAAATTTAAAATACCTTTTAATGTTTCATTTTTAAATGTATAACCTAAATACTTCGTCAAATCACCTTGTGCGTGAACATCACTTTTGCCTAAAAAACCATCAAATTTTTCTAATTTCAAACTTTGTGGTGTAAATTTCGCCTCTGATTGTGTAATTTTGAAGCCCAAAGGTAAATATTCTTGATGCACGTAGTCTAATTTATTCACTTTGACAAAACCTGAAGTTTTTACTTTAATATATTGCCCTGCTAAAATATCAGCAACTTTGGCACTATTTTCAATATCAGCATTGATTCTTCCTGAAAGTTTTGTTTTATCTAAGGGAAATATTTTTGTGATTTTTCCTAAATCAATGATTCCTTTTGCTTTTAATTGATAAGAAATATCCTTTAAATTTTGTATCAAAGCACTTACTTCAAAATTTTCTTTGTCTAATGAAAAATTTGCATCATCAACTTTTAATTCAAAATCTTCTAACTTTCCTGTCGGACATTTGATATGAGAAACAAAATTAAAATTATCTAAGGCTTCAGGGAATTTGTTGCTTTTTGCATAACCATTCAATAAATTCATTCCTGCTGAAAAAGACGGTAAACTTCCTGTAAGCATATTATAAATGCCTTTTGCGTAAGCATCAAGGCTATAATTGCCTTTCAAAACCAATCCGTCCATTGGAAACATTTTATTCAAATCTGCTAAATCTATTTTTGCCGTTGCTTTTGCGTCTGTATTTATTTTTGTCAATCCCTCTATTTTTGCCTTCATATCAATAGGATTTTTTCCTAAATCTATATGAAATTTTGACAAATTGATAGATGTATTATCAATAATTCCGTCTTTATTATTGACCATCAAATTCATTTGAATATTACTGACTGCCGTTGGTAAACTTGGATATTGAAACATTCCGTCTGTAACTTTGAGGTTGAGATTGAAAGCAGGTAATTTATTTTTGCCTACTATTCCTTTTATTTGTCCATCAAAAGCAAGTGAACCATCGGTTTTGAGTTCTTTAAAATCTTTTGTAAAAATAGCAGGCACTAACGAAAGAATATTCTTAAATTTATTTTCTTGTGCTTTATAACTTACATCTAATTTGGTTGTGCTATCTTTAAGCAGTTGCACATAGCCATCAAAGCCAAAAACAAAATCATTGATTTTTATGCTATTTTTTTTGAATGTATATTTTTTTTCGTCATTATTGATATTCATTGTAACATCAAATTCAAATAGACGATTTTCCACCATTGAAGCACCATTTGTAACAACATTCAGTCTATCCAAAGATGTAAATGTAGTCAAATCAAATACTTTTTGATTAAAATTTCCACTTCCTCTGTGGTTTAATTTATCAATTTTTGTATAAATTTTTTGTGCTTTATCATCATAGACCAGATAACCATCTTGAATTTCCCACCAACGAATCCCGATTTGAAATTCAGTAGGTTTTTCTTCTTTTTTGATGGTATCAATTTGAGGAATCATAATATCATAATTGGCTTTTCCGTTGGCTTTTACCTTCACAAAAATTCTTGGTTTTTTCAGATAAATGCCTGTAACTTGCGGTTCACTTCCCCACAAAAAGCTCCAAACATTCACACTTGCTCTAAAACTTTGAAAAGCCATTAAAGTATCGCCTTGAAATTCTCCTTTTCCTGTGATGCTTAGATTTTCTTGCCCAACACTCAAATTAGGAAAACTACGTAAAAAAGACAAACTAAAATCATTGGCTTTGAAATGCACATCAGCATTGACTTGCTTTTGTAATTCCTTATCAATCAATGATTTAATGGTGTCAGAAAAGAAAAAAGGAATAATCCAAGTCAAAGCGATTAAAAATAAAAACAGACCTAAAAAGGTGTAACCTGTCCATTTTAATATTTTTTTTGGGCGAAATTTCATAAATTGTTGAATAAAGGGAAATGTTTTTTAGTATTATATTAGCAATGACATAAAATCATTACACAAAGGTAAATATTTTTTTTGATTTTTTATGTTAGGAATGAATAAAAAATAAAATTTTGTACGATTTTAGTTAAAGTAGTAGGTTAAACCGTTACATAAAACTTACACAAACTTATACATTTGCTGTTTACTTCCCGTTTTATTGCGTCCCCAACTGGCTTAAGTCTATAAAAAAAGTAAAACTATCGCAAGTTTAGCGAAGCGTAACTTGTGATTTTGTATTGATAGAAGTCTCCCGACTTCACCACTCGGAGAGTGGAAAAGGCGTTGGTTTGGGGGTATTTTTTGGTTTGTTAGGATTTTATTTTGTTGTGTTTGGTTGTATCACACACTCGTGACACACAAGGCAATGTTTTGTCTATTTATGAAAATGGAAAACAGAAAACATATAGAGATGATAATGGAAATATTTATTATTTCAATGCTCAAAACGAACTAA
>RDZP01000062.1 GCA_004294005.1 Cytophagia bacterium | reverse complement strand
CTTCAATCCGCGTTTGAAAATCAGTTTTATCAGCGTTCTATGGTGTTGGAACGCGGATAACGCTGATTTTCAAACGCGGATTTTATTTTGCTGTTATTTGTTTCATTCAATAAAAAATTAAAAACAAATAAAATTTTATTTAACATAAAAAAAATAAAATTTTATTTTGATTATAGTAAATTAAGACAAATTATTAGATGCGTTTAACCTGTCAAAATGACAAATTTCTCAAAAAGACTTTTTGATGTGCATACAATGATTATAAAATTGATTACAAACTAACAAAAAAAGATTTTTTTTGGTTTTATTCAATATTTATTTGATATTTGCATGAAAATAAATTTATTAAAAAATTAAAAAAATTATGAAAAGAATAATCATTGGTTTTATCGCTTTTTTAACATTATCATTGGGATATGCCCAAACTGAAAAGGGAACAATTTATGTAGGTGGAAATCTGAGATTTGGTTCTACTACCAATAAAACAACATCAGGTACAATTACATCAGAAAGTTCAAGTAGTAATTTTTCAATTATACCTGATGTTGGTTATTTTATTTCAGATAATGTAGCAATTGGTTTAGGAATTGGTTACTCTCAAAGCACTAGTAAATCACCTAATGGTTTAACAACCACCACTACCACAGAAAGTAATTTTATTATCGCACCTACATTCAGGTATTATATGCCTACCTCCTCTGAAACTTTTAAGTTTTTTTTACAAGCACGAGTAGGTATTAATACTGGTAATGTTAAAAGTGAAACAGCTACTCTTACAACTACTGACAAAACAAATGGTTGGGATTTTTTTGTTTCTCCTAATTTTGCTTATTTTCCTACTAAAAAATGGAGTATTGAATTTGGAGTGCAAGGCATAGGTTATTCTTCAGGTTCACGTTCTAATGGTTTTAATAATTCTACAAACAACTCATCAGGGTTTTCATTCGATTTGAGTTCATTCTCTCCATCATTAGGAATTCGTGCTTTTTTTGGGAAGAAATAAAAATAATTAGCAACTCAAAAAATACAAAAAGACAATTAATAATTGTCTTTTTGTATTTTTTTATAATTCTTTATTCTCCTTACAACTTTTATATCATAAATTTCGTTTATTTCTAAAAAGAGTACTATTTTTATTTGATGAATTAAATTTTATTGTAATTTTATGGATTTTGACCCAAACAAACATAGTGCTATTTCTCCACCCTCTCTTTCTAACTCATCTGAATGGTTGGTTAATTTTAAGCAATTACCCGAAGTAAGTGAAGGTAATTTAGAAAAAATATTGCCAATTATCACAGAAACTTTATCTAAAAACTTACAAATTTCTCGTGTAAGTGTATGGGAATTATCCAAAAATAAAAATTGTTTAGTTTGTTTAGATGCTTATCATTTGACAGAAAAAAAACACACACAAGGCGAAATTTTGAGGCAAGAATTGTTTCCGAGATATTTTAATGCAATTATAGGTAATAATATTATCAAAGCTGATGATGTAACAAGACATCCTTTTACAAGAGAATTTATAGATAATTACTTTAAAATGCACGACATAAAATCTATGCTTGATGTGCCTTTTTATGATGATGGAATACTCAAAGGTGTTATTTGTTATGAACATTTACATGCAGTAAGAATTTGGAGCAATGAAGAGGTAATGTACACAAATTGTATGGGTATGATTATTTCTTTGGTTTATGAAAAAATTAGGCTAAAATTATGCTACAGAGAAATTCAAGATTTATATACTGATGCACAAATTCAAAATAAAAAATTACAAGAACAAAAATCAAAAATAGAAAATCAAACGGTTATTCTACAAGAACAACAAGCAGAAATCATCTCTCAAAATGAAGAATTAAGACAACAACAAGAGGAAATGGAAGCACAATCTAATTTGTTGGCTGACCAAAACTTTGAGCTACAAAAAGCCCAAAACATTATCAATGCTCAAAATGAACAATTATTGAATCATAATATTGTCCTCGAAAATAAAATTTTTTTAAGAACAAAAGAATTAGCAGAAACCAATGAAGAACTTATTACTCATAACCATCAATTAGAACAATTTGCTTATATTACCGCCCATAATTTACGCTCCCCTGTTGCCAGAATTTTAGGATTGGTCGGCTTGCTTAATTATGAACACTTGGACAATGAAAATATACAAGTTATTCAACATATTATCAATTGTACTACCGAATTGGACAGAGTTATCAAAGATTTGAACCAAATTTTAGAGGTAAAAAAAGGACAACAAAAACCATTGGAAAGCATCAAACTATCAGAAATTTGGTATAACTTATGTGAAGAATTTAGAACAGAACTCAAACAAGTAATAGTTGAATGTGATTTTACAGAGGCAAATAAAATCACGATAATAAAACCCTATTTAGAAAGTATTTTGCATAATTTATTGAGCAATGCAATAAAATATCAAGACAAAACCAGAAATTTATCTATAATATTAACAACAAAAATCAATCAAGATAAAATTGAATTGATATTCAAAGATAACGGTATTGGAATCAATCTCGAAAAATACAAACATAAAGTTTTTGGATTGTACCAACGCTTTCACGCACACGTAGAAGGAAAAGGAATGGGCTTGTATTTGGTTAAAACACAAATCGAATCTATGGGTGGAAAAATTAACATCGAAAGTGAAGAAGGAAAAGGCACTACTTTTGTACTTTCATTTCCTAATTTTCAATAATTATTCAAAAAATCAAAAAAATCAAAAAAATCAAAAAAAATCTTTTATATGAAAAAAATCACTTTTATTATTTTTGCTTGCTTATTAACAATAAGTTGTAATACTACTAAAAAAACGTCTAACAATAATACAAATAATGGTAACTCAAAAAATCCTGCCGAAAAAGCAGATGATTGTATTGATAAATCTAAAATTAATCCAGACCTAAATTGTGTGATGATTTATAAACCTGTTTGTGGTTGTAATAACAAGACGTATGACAATAGTTGTTTTGCTGAAGCAGCAGGCGTTACAAAATGGAAAGAAGGAAAATGTGATTGATAGACTTTTTTACTGATTATTCAAAATAAAATTATTTTTTATGTTTAAATTTATTTATTTTTTATTTATTTTTATTGTTTGTAGTTTTAATTACGTCAAAGCACAAAAATTAAATAGTACAGAAGAACAAATTTTTCGCTCTGAAGCAGTCAAATTTATTCAGGCTTTTTATGCTGAATTGCCTACGGTTTTACCAAAATTAAATGATAGTATTCCAAAACCTGATGAAAATGACGAAGGAAAAGCCATCATCAAAAAGGTTACTAACAAAGATATTTTTATCGATAAATATTTTCCAAATCATGATATTTATGTGCATAATGATTTGAGTCCTGATGATGAAGCCAAACGTACTGATAAAAGAGTGATGACAATAGAAGAATATTTGCCCGAACTCAAAAGAATTTATGACAATAAAAAAGAAAAATTGCTCATTACTCTCAAATCTGCCAACGGAAAAGAAGTTCGTTATAACGGACAGGCACAAGAGGCTTATTATTTTGTAAAAGTAGAAGTAGAACGAAAATTAAAAGGCGCTTATTTAGGTTTGCAATATACTGAAAATACAAAACAACTTGATATTTATGTCCGTACTTTGGATAAACCTGATACAAAACTATTAAAATTTGATATTATTGGTATCGATTTCAAAAGCCGACAAATTAAAGAGCCAAGTGCAATGACAATGGAGGAAGCAACCGCACAAGGTTTGAAATTTTTTGATGAAGAAGAATTCGAAAAAGCTTATAAATACCTCAATTTTCATTCTAAAAACAAAAAATTTACTAAAAATGCTAATGCTTCTTGGGCAATGGCTTATATGAATTTTTGGGGAAGAGGCACTCAAAAAAATGATACTGAAATGGTAAAATGGCTTGACGCATCTTCAGACAAAGATAACTTGTATGCACTTTATTTTTTAGGTGAAAATTATTTTTTTGGTGAATATGGCGTAGAGGAAAACGAAAAAAAAGGATTAAAATACATTAGACGTGCCGCTAAAAAGGGCTTAGCAGAAGCACAATATTCACTTGGTGAAAAATATGAAAAAGGACAAGGTGGATTAAAACCTGACAAAAAAGATGCAAAATATTGGTATGAAAAAGCAGCCAAACAAGGACACGCCAAAGCAAAAGCTGGGCTTAAAACATTGAATGCTTCAGGTAAAAAGTAGAATATATCAAAAAATAAGAAACGTTGTCAGACTATAGTGCAGACAACGTTTTTAACTATTTTACAAACAAATTATTTTTTATATTTTTTTGCTAATCTTAATTTTTTTCTTAAAAATGCCTCATCTTTTAAAAAATCTATTTCCCTGCCTTTCCCATCTTTTTCTATTTTAATATACATTGTCATAGGAAATGCTAAATCAGCCCAATCTTTGAGGTTGTTTTTTAAAGTATTATTAAGTGTATCACTTGTAAAAATATGATAATAATTTTGAACATATATTTTTTCTTTGATAAATTTTTGCCAATCATCATATTCATCATGAAAAGATATAGCAATATTGACCATATTCAATGAATCAGCCGTTTCAAATTCATATTGACTTTCTTTTTGAAATTTCTCATTGCAGTTACGACACCAAGTCCCCCAAAAATGCAATCTTACATATTTTCCTGAGAATTGTTTGAAACTTTTTTGTTGATTGTTTTTATCAATAAAAGGAATATTTCCAATATTATTCACAAAAGAAAGCATTTTTTTTGTATTCTTCAAATAACCTATTTTACCTTGTAAAATATGATTAGGTGTATTGTTGATTTTTGCTTCTAACCTTGATTCTTTTTCGAAAAATAAAGCATCATCAAGAAAATCTAAATAATTACACTGATTATTTTTATCAATTTTGATATAAGAACTTTGATAGTTTTGGTTATTCAATAAAATTTCTATTTCTTTTTTAAGTGTTTTATTTTGTTGATTATTGCTAATAATGTGTTGATAATTACGCAAAAAATTATTTTTTTTGATTTTATCTTTCCATATTTTTTCATCATTATCCAAACTTATTGCTATCGAAACCGTTGATAATGAATCTTGTAAAGATTTGTTAAAAGATTCATTTTTTTTAAATATACTCAAAATACTATCATTCAAACTTTTATAAAGATGCAATTGAATGACTTTATCTTTAAAATTTTTGATGCTACTATTTTTATTATCGATATTTTTAAAACCAATATTTCCTATGTTTTGTATGCTTTTTTTGTATTTTGCCATACTTTCCATCATCTCAATGTATTGCTCGTCTGTTTGGGCATTGAGAATAGTAGAGAAAAAATAGATACAATAAATAACAAGAATATTTTTTTTCATAATTTTAAAAAATGTAAATATGGATATCTGAATATACTTACCAAATATCCAATATTTTATAAATGAATGAGTTTATTGGCTACATTTTATGGATTCATCACCACCAACTGTATAATTGCCATAAGTTAGAAACATTGTACATCCTATATCAAAAGTAACATCATTACCCCACCTACCATTATTGTTATAATAACGTATACTCGTCACTTTAGTATCTTTGTATCCTTCTGCTAAAAGTTTCGCAGTACAACGACCACCAAAAATAACTTGGTCTTCACTTGGAAATTCGTCTTCATCTTTTGACGGGCCTCCTTCTCCTAATCCATCTTCAGTAGAAGTAATAGAATTAGTAATAGATTTTTTTTGAGGTTTAACCTCATTATTTTTTGAGCATGAGTTTAACATCATTATAACTGATGCAAAAATAATAATTTTTTTCATAATTTGAAAATATTTGTTATAAATAAAAAAATTTATGCAAAAGTAGAGGTAATTTGGTAAATAATTGGTATTTTTGAGCTGTAATATACTTTCTAACAATGTAATTTACTATTTATAACATGGAAATAGGACAAAAAATAAAAAAATTACGTGAATTACGTAATTTTAGCCAACAATATATGGCTGAAAAACTTGAAATCGCTCAACAAACATATAGTAAAATGGAAATGGGGGATATAGATTTTCCTATAAGTCGTTTGAAAAATATTTCAGATATATTAGGTATTCGTATTGTTGATATTTTTTCTTTTGATGAAAAGTCTATTCTAAATAGCTATAATAATAATGCTGAAAATATAACTACAGGTTTTATTATAAGTGATAAAGAGTTTTTGGATAGATTGACAAATCTTTATGAGTCGCGTATTGAAATGCAACAAAAGGAAATTGATCGGTTACACATTTTATTACAAAAAATGGTATCGAAATAAATTTTTTATTTACAGTCAAATATTACCATTCAAAACAAGATAATATTTGACTTTTTTTATACTTCAAAAAAATATTTCAAAAATAATTTGTAATTTTGCCCTTTCAAATCCAAAATCAATTCATAAAAAATAAAAATAAAATGAAAGACGTAAAAATATTCGATCTTATCGAAAAAGAACATCATAGACAAATCAACGGAATTGAACTTATCGCCTCTGAAAATTTTGTTTCTGACCAAGTAATGCAAGCAGCAGGTTCGGTTTTAACAAATAAATATGCAGAAGGATTACCAAAAAAACGTTATTATGGTGGTTGTGAAATCGTTGATGAAATCGAACAATTAGCCATCGATAGAGCAAAAGAATTATTTGGAGCGACTTGGGTAAACGTACAACCTCACTCAGGAGCGCAAGCAAACGCAGCCGTTATGTTGGCAGTTTTACAAGCAGGAGATAAAATATTAGGTTTTGATTTATCACATGGTGGACATCTTACGCATGGTTCGCCTGTTAATTTTTCAGGAAAATTATACCAACCTTCTTTTTATGGTGTAGAACAAGAAACAGGTTTGATAGATTGGGATAAAGTAGAAAAGAAAGCAATCGCTGAAAAACCAAAATTATTGATTTGTGGTGCTTCTGCTTATTCGCGTGATTGGGATTATGCACGTCTGCGTAATATTGCTGACAAAGTAGGTGCTTTGTTATTGGCAGATATTTCTCATCCATCAGGTTTGATTGCGACAGGTTTATTGAATGACCCATTGGCACATTGTCATATTGTAACGACCACAACACACAAAACATTGAGAGGTCCAAGAGGTGGTATGATTATGTTAAGAAATGATATTGAAAATACTTCAGGCGTTACTAATCCAAAAGGTAATCTTAGAATGTTGTCTGAATTATTGGATAGTGCAGTATTCCCTGGCACACAAGGTGGACCTTTGGAACATGTAATTGCGGCGAAAGCAGTTGCTTACCAAGAGGCTTTGAGTGATGGATTTAAAATTTACACACAACAAGTTTTGAAAAATGCACAAGCATTGTCAAAAGCATTTACAGAAAAAGGATATAAAATTATTTCGGGAGGAACGGATAATCATTTGATGTTGATTGACTTACGTAGCAAAGGTTGGACAGGAAAAATGGCACAAGAAACGCTTATCAAAGCAGACATCACTATCAATAAAAATGCGGTGCCGTTTGATGACAAATCACCGTTTGTAACGTCTGGTATGCGTTTAGGAACGGCTGCCGTTACCACCAGAGGTTTGAAAGAAACGGATATGCAACGCATTGCTGATTACATAGATAACGTTTTGAAAAACGCAGAAAACGAGAATGCACTCAACGAAATTAAAACGGAAATCAACGGTTGGATGTCAAAATATCCTTTGTTTCAAATGGAAAGTAACGGATAGATAATAACTGTTGCAAGCGTCCGCGCTTGCAACAAAAAAATGGTCAGCATTTCATTGATTGAAATACTGACCATTTTTTATTTGCCAATACAAAATTTACTAAAAATAAAATCAAGCAAATCTTCGTTGGTGATATCACCTGTGATGCTTCCAAGATGATAAATTGCTTGTCTTAAATCAGAGGCAATCATTTCAGTGGCGAGGCGTATTTCGACAGCATTTTGCACAATTTTGAGTGCATCAAGCGCATTTTGGAGGCAATACAAATGTCTTACATTGCTGATGATAATCTGTGAAGCATTGCTGCTGATGCTTTGGATATAATTACTCAAAAATGTTTCTAATTCTTTTATTTTCAATAAATTATGTGCCGATATTCCTATAAAATTATCTATTTTTTCGAAAAATTCGAGTTGTTTTTTATCTATCAAATCAATTTTGTTACCCACTAAAAGATAAGGAATTTGATAGTTTTTTATTGTTTCTTCTTCTTGTTTTAGTTCAGTGATTGATGTTATTTGTGTATCGAAGATATAAAAAATAAATTGTGCTTCTTTGGTTTTTTTCAAAGTACGTTCTATGCCTATTTTTTCGATAGTGTCATTCGTTTCTCTCAAACCAGCTGTATCTATAAATCTACATTTTATTCCATTGATATTTTTTATTTCTTCAATCGTATCACGCGTAGTGCCTGCGATACTCGAAACGATTGCTCTATCTTCTTCCAAAAGTGCATTGAGTAAAGTAGATTTTCCTGCATTAGGTTTTCCTATGATAGCCACCGAAAAACCATTTTTCATTACATTTCCCAACACAAAAGAATCAATCATATTTTTTATAATTACTTGTAAATCAATTATTTGTGAATATAATTGCTCACGATTAGCAAATTCTACATCTTCTTCTGAAAAGTCTAATTCTAATTCTAATAAAGCCGCCAA
Organism: Cytophagia bacterium; assembly: GCA_004294005.1. Taxonomy (GTDB): domain Bacteria; phylum Bacteroidota; class Bacteroidia; order Cytophagales; family Microscillaceae; genus RDXZ01. Next base: position 7,985 of record RDZP01000062.1, on the reverse strand, counting down.
ACGAATCAAACTCTCCCTCAAATCTTTTATTTTTTGAGAAAAACCACCACGCATTTGAGCAATGGCTAATTGATGTGAAGATTTTGAATCGGAATGAATCAAATCAGCGATTGCTTCTGCTTGTGCCAAATCAAATTGTCCATTGAGATAAGCCCTTTGTGTAAATTCTCCTGCTTCTGCCAATCTTGCACCATTCAATAAACATAATTGTATAATTTCTTGCACAATATAAGCAGAACCATGACAAGAAATTTCGACACTATTTTGTTTGGTAAATGATTTTGGTGCTTTGAACAAAGTTAAAACGACCTCATCAATTATTTCTTTTTTATTGTTGATAATTTTTCCAAACAATGCAATATTTCCAACTTGTGTGGATAATTTTTTCCCTTGCCAAAATTGTTCTGCAATTTCAATACAATTATCACCTGATAATCTGATGACTGCAATGGCACTCACGCCTATAGGCGTTGAGAGTGCTACAATCGTATCATTTTTTTGTTTGTATAATAACATTTTTGGATTATAAAAAGCAGACTATTTTAAAAATTATTCTTTTCTAACAATGCAAAGGTAATTAAAAATGATAAAAAAAACAAGTTATCAATCGTTCTTTTACAAGAAATATCAGTAAAATAATTTGTTCAAAATTATCAAAAAAATAGTTTTATTAACATTCCAAATTAAATATGCTTTAATGCTTCTCTTTTGCTTAAAGAAGATAAATTTTCATTTTTTTTGACAAAATTTTTGACAAATTCTTTATCTATGCGTGCATATTGCCTCAATGCCCAACCAATTGCTTTTTGAATAAAAAATTCTTTGCTTTCGATATTCAATAAAATATATTTCTCTAATAAATCTGTATTTGTTTTTGATTTATAATGCAATTGAAAAATAATAGAAGTTCTTTTAAGCCAAAAATTATCAGACAAAGCCCATTTTTCAGTGTATTCTTCTTTTTTTTCAGGTAAATATAACAGTATTTCACCTACAATAGTAGGAGCAATCGTATCAATCGTATCCCACCAAGATTTTTGAATAATCAGACTTTCAGCTAATTCTAAAAAATCATTTTTTGATTTTTTGATGATTTTTTGAAAAATATACAATGCAGCATATTGCCATTCTCTTTGAGGTTTTTCCCACATAATTGCTAAAATTTCTGATAATTTTTCAGGTTTTGGTAAACCATTTTCTTGTAAAAATTGTTGTAAGATTTTAGTTCTCTGTGGTGAATTGATACCATAAAACTGAAATTGATTACGCATATATTTTGACATTTTAGGAGCGTAATCATCATTTTTATTTTTTTCAAATAAATCGTTGAGATAACTTAAATATTCCATAAAAAAAATGACAGATTTAGAATTTGATATTTTAGATGAACTATATTTTGTGCAATCTTACGCAGAATTAAAACAAAAGTTAAATTTTTCAGACAATATTTTAAAAATAAATTTACTCAACCTTATTCAAAAAAATTGGGTAAAATGCTATTATGCTAATAGAGAAGAAATTTTTGAAATCAATGTAGCTGAATTTGAGAAAGATTTTATACTTTTGCACTATTTAGCTACAAAAGAAGGACTTTTACAGCATAATAGAATTTAATATAGATTAATTTCATAGATTTTTATTTAAAATGACAATATTTTACACAGGCATTATTTATGGGCTTTTTTTGGCTATTTTAATAGGTCCTGTTTTTTTTGCATTGATACGTACAAGTATCGATAATGGATTCAAAAGTGGTGTATTTTTAGCAATAGGCATTGCAATTAGTGATGCTTTTGCGGCATCAGTGGTTTATTTGGGTATCAAAGATTTTACAGAAAATACATCTTTTCAGGCAGGAATGGGAATGGTTGGTGGATTGATTATGTTTATATTTGGTTTGATTCCATTTATCAAAAAAAGAAAAATTGATTATGAAAAAGATGGAAAAAAAACCAATAAAAATCAATTTTTATATACATTAGAAGGAGTTATTCTTAATTCTATCAATCCATTTGTTTATATTTTTTGGGTTGGAATATGGGGAAAAGTTTTGTTACAATATAAATATGTAGGCGTGGAAGTTTGGATTTTTATGTTAGGTTTGATAACAGCAGTACTAATGACAGATATTTTAAAATCTTATTTAGCCAATAAAATTACAAAATACTTAACGCCACAATTATTATCTTTGATTGATAAAGGAACAGGTATTGCCTTAATCATCTTTGGATTTAGATTGCTATTGTTTGCTTATATTGGAAAATAAAAAAGTACTTCAAAGACATATATCAGAGAAATTGAAAGAGATAAAACCAAAATTTAGTGAATTATCTCTCTAAAAACACTCCACTAAAAAACTATTCATTGTTTCCAAACATTTTTGTTTCTATCAATAAAATTAAAATATGAATAATTTTGATATGAATTTCCTGTATTCTGTCTGCATATTTTCCACCTTTTACCCTTATTTCTACATCAGCCAAAGGTGCTAATTTTCCACCATCTTTGCCCGTCAAAGCCACAGTAATCATTCTTTTTTGTTTGGCAACCTCTGCGGCACGCAAAATATTAGCAGAATTTCCACTTGTACTTAATCCAAATAATACATCACCTTTTTGTCCTAATGCTTCTAAATATCGCGCAAAAATTTCATTATAACCAAAATCATTACCTACACAAGTGATATGGCTTGGGTCAGAAATAGCCAATGCAGGCAAAGCAGGGCGATTATTACGGAAATTTCCACTTAATTCTTCGGCAAAGTGCATCGCATCACAATGTGAACCTCCATTTCCGCAAGCGATAATTTTATGACCATTTTGAATAGCATTGACTAAAATATCAGCTACTTTTTCTATTTGTTTGATATTTTCGATATCACTCAAAAAATCATTTAATACTTGTTTTGCTTCGTTTAATTCGTTTTGAATTAGATAGATTAAATTATTGTTTTCCATTTTTTTAAATTTTAGTATGTTCACACGCTAAAAGCGTGTGCTACAAAGTTATAACTATTTTACTGTAACGCCATTTTTTACAATTTCTGTGGGTGCTACAAATTTAAGTTTTCCGTCTGCATCTTCCGCCATCAAAATCATTCCTTGTGATTCGATGCCTTGCATAGCACGTGGAGCGAGGTTGACTATCAAACAAACTTGTTGCCCAATGATATTTTCAGGCAAAAAATGTTCTGCAATACCACTCACTACGGTTCTGATTTCAGTACCAATATCGATCGAGAGTTTTAATAGTTTTTTTGTTTTTGCTACTTTTTCAGCGGTTTTGATTGTACCAATTCTAATGTCTATTTTTGAAAAATCATCAAAATTAATTTCTTTTTTGATGTTTTCAGGTGTATAATTTTCCAATTCGTTTTGTTTTTTGCTATTTTCTAATTTATCAATTTGTTTTTGAATTTCAATATCTTCTATTTTTGCAAACAATAAAGTTGCTTTTTGTAGCGAATGTTCAGGTGATAAAATTGTAATTGTACCTGCTTTTTCCCATTTTTGAGGTTCAATATTCAATAATTGATTGATTTTTTGAGATGTAAAAGGCAAAAATGGCTCACCTAAAATGGCTAAATTGGCTACTAATTGCAGTGAAAGATGCAAAATAGTATCAATACGATTTTTATTTTTTTCTAAGTCTTTTGCTAACTGCCAAGGTGCATTGTCTTGCATATATTTATTACCAATGCGTGCCAATTCCATATAAAAATTCAACGCTTCTTTGAAACGATAATTTTCGATAGAATTTTCTATTTTTGTTGGAATTTCTTTCAAATTTTTCAATAAATCTACATCAACTTGTTCTAAATCAAATAATTGAGGTACTTTATTTTCAGTATATTTTTCAGATAATACAAAAGCACGATTGATAAAATTACCTAAAGTAGCCACTAATTCATTGTTATTTTTGGTTTGAAAATCTTTCCAAGTAAAATCATTGTCTTTTTGTTCGGGTGCGTTAGCCGTCAAAACATACCTTAATACATCTTGTTTTTCAGGAAAATCGACCAGATATTCGTGCAACCAAACAGCCCAATTTCTTGACGTTGAGATTTTATTTCCTTCTAAATTTAAAAATTCATTGGCAGGAACATTGGTAGGCAAAATAAAATCTCCGTGTGCTTTTAACATTGTTGGAAAAATAATACAATGAAAAACGATATTATCCTTGCCAATAAAATGCACTAATTTTGTATTTTCGTCCTGCCAATATTTTTTATAATTATCAATCGGTTCATTTTTTTGTTCAAAATAATCCTTAGTCGCAGAAATATAACCAATCGGTGCATCAAACCAAACATACAAAACTTTTCCATCTGTATTTGGCAACGGCACAGGTACGCCCCATTCCAAATCACGCGTAACGGCACGCGGTTGCAAACCTTGTTCCAACCAAGATTTACATTGCCCATACACATTGGTTTTCCAATCAGATTGATGCGTTTCTAAAATCCATTCTTTCAGCCACTTTTCTGCGTCTTGCAAAGGCAAATACCAATGTGAAGTTTCTTTCATAATTGGTGTAGCGTTGCTCAAAGCAGAACGCGGATTTATCAATTCGGAAGGGCTTAAAGTGGCACCACATTTTTCACATTGGTCACCATAAGCATTTGGATTGCCACATTTTGGGCATTCGCCTGTAATGTATCTATCTTGTAAAAATTTATTTCTTATTGTATCATAATATTGTTCAGATTTTTGAACAACTAATTTTTTTCTATTATTGAGTGTAGTAAAAAAATCAGAGGCAGTATCATAATGTATTTTTTTTGAAGTTCGAGAATAAATATCAAAAGAAATTCCAAACTCTTCAAAAGATTTTTTGATAATAGTGTGATATTTATCTACCACTTCTTGCGGAGTCAAACCTTCTTTTTCTGCTCTAATGGTTATCGGAACGCCATGTTCATCTGAACCACTTACAAATAAAACATCATGGTTTTTTGCTCTCAAATAACGTGCATAAATATCAGCAGGAATATAACAACCTGCTAAATGTCCAATATGTGCAGGTCCATTGGCATACAAAAGTGCGGCTGTAATGGTATATCTCATTATAAATCTATTTTTTTGCAAAGATAAACAAAAACTACGATATTTTTGAAATATTTTTTTGTAAATTTAACTGATGAAGATAAGAAAATAAAAAAATATGTATTTGATGCAAAAAAACCTCGTTTATTGATGAGAAAAACGAGGTTTTTATTGATTTTGATTATTGTTTTATAATCTTATGAATAGTCGTTTTTTCACCATTATTGAGATGTAAAAGATAAATACCACTTGGATAGTTTTTTAAATCCAATTTATATTTTTCTTCATTGGTTTTGTCAAAAAATAAAAATTTACCTTGTAAATCTGATAATTGTATTTGATAAACTTGTTCAGATTTTGGAAGGCCTATCGTTGAAAAATCGGAGGTTGGGTTGGGAGAGAGAGCAATATCTTCTGTTGTTTCATTTGCTATTCCACGCATTGCACCACCACCTCCACCACTTGTGCAAGACATAGTGGGGGAAATTATTCTTACACTTGCTAAACCTACTAAATAAGTACCACAATTATTTCTTGCAATAGCACGCAAAGTGTACCAACCTGTAGGAGTAGCACACGAAGGTCTTAGGCTGCACCATTGCCCATAACTTATTATCGTCAATCCTGCTGGTTGTGGGGACATAGTCCACAACACATCAGTCGTGCCAGTCAAATCCATCATATTAAAAGAGGATAAAGAAAATTCTTTGCTACTAACGCATTGTTTAAAACAAAAACGTCCATCTCCACCTGCTACTATATCAGTCGATGGGCTTAAATTTGGTTTTCCTATCCAAATATTTGTACTTATAGAAGACGAACCACCACAGTTATTATTTGCATTGCAGGTTAGAAGAACTGGAAAATCACCTGATGCGGGAGCAAATACAGTTATATTTGGCGTATTTGTAGTAATTGTTTGTACTAAACTTGTACTTGAAAAAGATACATCACTTCCTGTTAATGTCCAAGTAAAATTATTAGGATTACCAAATGAAGAAACTACTGAATAAACTGCACTTGCATTATTACATTGAACAGGAACAGTATTCGTATTTGTAAATCTAAGCGTATTGATTTCATTTGTAAATGGTACACTCAATTGTCTATTTACTTGCAAACAAGAAGTAGGTTGTCCTATATTCATACTTACATTTACATTTCCTCCATTTTGTCCGTTTGTTCTCGCAACAATTACATTTCTATTTTGAGAAACTAAAGTCCAACCAACAGGTAAACTCCAAGTATAATTAGCACACGCAATATTTACAATTGAATAGGTTATATCAACTACTTCGTCGCATTTGGCTATATAATTTGGTATACTGCTGACAATATTAGCCTCACTAGGCGTTCTCCTGATTGTTACAAACTCCTGCCTACTTGGTATGATTGCACCACAAAAAGTTGTTTGCCCTCTTACAGTCAAAGCATTGTAAGCAGCACATTGATTAGGAGCAGTAAGCGTTATTTTTGTAGCAGTTGTAGTAAAAACTCCGTTTGATAAAGTACCCATTGGAACACTACTAATACCCCAACCTGCTGGAAGATTACCCCATTGATAAGAATTGGCATAAAGCATAGGTTGTATTTCTACATCTACACTTTGATTGCAATAAGGAACAGAAACAATACTACCACCTATAACCACAGGCGTTTTTTCAGCAATAGAGCAGGCTGTTATTGTTATATTGGGACTTGTATAAGATGAAAATAGAGGAGTGCCATTTGTAGCAGTACCAGTTTGATATTGTCCAGATAGAGATATAGTTACACTTTCTCTTAGTCCATTAAATGTAATGGTCGGTGTTCTTGTACTACTTCCTGTAATATCGCCGCCAAAAGAAACGTTCCAGTCATAAGTAGTAGCTTCCTGACTTGTTGTAAATTGATAAGGGGAGTTAGCATTATACAGACTTCCGTTACTAAGAGGTGGCACGATAGTAGGTTGTGCTACCAATACAGAAGTGATAAAAAACAAGAAAAAACTTGCAAAAATAAAAATATTTTTGTTAAGATAATTTGATAATTTTTTCATAACATTAAAAATGATAAAATAAGTTTAAAAATAAAAAGAAAATTGAATAAAATTAATAGGAACGAAATTGACAAACCATTTTTTTAGTATGCTCCTTGAGTCTGTACTTGGTGGATTTTGGTCAAATCCAAAACCCGTAAACAATGTATTTTCTATAGAAAATGAAAAACATTCGCTTAAATAATATTTAATACCAATAAAACCAGATACTCCATAGTTAGTTCCTTCAAAATATTGTTGAGCAGTACTTTGTAAGCTAGCAGAATATTGTCGATTTACTTTTTTTAAATAAGAGAAATCTAAACTACCTCCATAATTCATAACAAATTTACCTTTTTTTTTTTGCCATTCATAGCCTAATCTCGGATTAATGTTAATTTCTTCAGAGTATATTGTATTATCTTCATACCCATAAAAATTACCTCCAATTTGTAACCTGTATGCTCTATTTTTTCCATTTTTGGTTTGAAAGTTATACCTGACCATCATATTATACTTAGGCGAGGTATTTTTATCAATCAACCACAATAAATCAGTGGCGATTTCCCATTTGAGCGGTTTTTGGGTTTCTTTTGATACTTTTGTCGTATCTTGTGCTTTGCTTATCAACGAAGCAGAAAAATATAAAATCATCAGCAAAAGCAATGATTTTACCTTATTTGTTTTATACATAATTGTATATTTTTAGATGAAAAAAATGAATTAAAGTGTAAAGTAAAACTATTTTTTTTTGATATTCCAAATAATTTATATTATTTTTTTGTGAAATGTAAGGTTTTCTTGGAAAAGATTGAAATAACATAAATAAGCACCTATGCAAAATTAATTGTATATAATTTTCCAAAATTTTGTTTTATTTTTTGCACATATTTTTTTAGATTTTCAAAATTTTTATACGCATC
>RDZP01000124.1 GCA_004294005.1 Cytophagia bacterium | reverse complement strand
AGTAGCCGCCGAAATAACGCGTTTTTACGATTGGGTAACTGAAATAGTGGCCAAACTTAAACCCGCCAAACTCAACGAAATACGTGGTTTTGCGGGCGACAAAATGCCCAATTGGCGTTTTTTCTACGCCATGGAAAACCACCTCATTCACCACCGTGGCCAAGCCATTTGTTATTTGCGTATCAAGGGTATTCAGCCAGAGGGCTACGTAGGTTGGTAGTTACATTTTAAATCAACATGAAAAAACTTTCTATGGACGAACTGAATCGCTTGTCGGTTCAGGATTTCCAGCTTACCCACAAAAATCCTTTTGTGTTCGTGCTCGACGACATCAGAAGTTTGAACAACGTAGGCTCAATTTTCCGCACTGCCGATGCCTTTAAAGCCGAAAGAATCTATTTGTGCGGCATTACAGGCACGCCCCCCCACCGCGACATCACCAAAACCGCGCTGGGAGCCGAAGACTCAGTGGCTTGGCAACACGCCCCAAACGCAGCGGAGCTGGTGCAACAATTAAAAACAGAAGGCTACCAAATTGCGGCTATTGAGCAAGTAACAGACAGCATGATGTTACACAATTTTTACCCCCAAGGAAACAAAAAATACGCTTTTGTGCTGGGAAACGAAGTATTTGGCGTGAGCGAGGCCGTGATTTCAGCCTGCGATGTGTGTTTGGAAATTCCCCAATTTGGCACTAAGCACTCGCTCAACGTAGCAGTAAGCGCGGGCATTGTGGCTTGGGAATTTGTAAAAAATAAGCTGTTATAGCGTTTACAACTTTCGTTTTTTGCGATTGATAATACACCCCACCGCTTTATAGCTTTGTGGTTTTGGTTGGTTATTCAACAAACCATCCAGAGCATCTTTCAAATAGAATTCGGTCATTTTGGGACGGTTTTTACCCAATTCAAAAAACTGATTATCTATCGCCCCACGGTAATATTCGCTGCCATTATTGTCCAAAACAATAACCTCGGGTGTCACTTTTGCATCATACTGCTCCACTAAAGTATGATTTCGGTCTCTGACAGTAGGTATAGTCAAGAGGTATTCTCTCTTAAATTTTCTAATATCCGATTTTTTGACCGATTTCACAGGAAAAATAAGCTTGAAGTCCACCTCTTTGTGGTATTGTTCATACATTTCTTGGACCCTCTTGCTTGATTTTTGACAAATCGGACATTCGACATCGAAAAATACCAGCACTTGCTTTTGACCAAACGACCTAAAACTGCCCCATAGCAGCATTAGCAATACCATCCCAAGCATCCGTCGGTCGGTTCTGAACCGACTGACGGGCAAATTATTGTTTGATTTTTTCATCTCCTTTTCGATAATCCACATAATAAATCACCATTTCCATCATTTCAGAGGTCGTATTCCATCCAAAAGTAGTATTACGGGCTGGTTTGAAGGGGTTGAGTGGGTTTCCTTCAGTATTGTCGTAAGAGGCTTCTGCCAAAATTACGGCTCCCTTTGGAACATACAATAAAGTATCAAATTGGTACGTCATTTGCCAGTTAAAGTCCCAGTTGTCAATCTTGATAAAAGGTACTAAGTCACCATCGGGAGTGATAGAAAACGACTTAAAAGTTTTACCCAAATAATGCATGTGGGGCAAAACAGAGATGGCCGAAATATCTTCTTTCAAAGGCCCTATACTCATATAAAAGGTAGCCTTTTCGTTGGCTTTAATCAAAAAAGGAGGATTCGTGATTTGTTGTTCGTGCAAAATCAACGATTTTACTTCACGTTCTACGGGTTTTTGGGCAAAATACAAATTAATCACCGATTGGTCTGTTTGAAAAGTAGCCGAGGGCGAATAGTGCATGTACAGAATCAGATTAGAATTTGCCTTGATTTTCTTAGCCACTCCGTCAGGAAACTGAATGCGATCGTTGCCAGGAACCCAACCGTACAAAAACTCATCTGCCATCGGAATACGTTGAAATTCTGCCAATTTAGGGTCTGAGCCATTCATTCCTTCCAGACCAGCCATTCGCCCGCTTGTATCTACCATAACACGGCTATGATGCACTACCTTGCGATTGCCAGGCACAAATTCAATAGCCTCTATCATCACATCTTCTTTGAGCCCCGTAGGAATATGAAAATACCGAAACTCCTCTTCACCCGTGTTAGGAACATTAAAAGCATTTTGCATTTTCAAAGACAAATCAGGGAGCCGCTTCCTTGTCATACCGACGAGCACGGAGTCGCCCAGACGGGTATCTTGCCCCTTTACCCTTTGCCCTCCTTTTCCCTTTTCCCTTTTCCCTTTTCCCTTCAAGACCCCTTGCGCCACCCATTGCTGTATTACCTCTATTTCGGCTTCCGTTAGGCTTCGTTCATTGGCATAATGCTGAAAAGTCCTATCGGCAGGGAAAGGTGGCATGTAGCGAATCTGCGTTACTTTTGCCACAAACTCAGCGCGTTTGACTACGTCTTCGTAAGTAACCAAATTGAACGGCCCAATACCCCCTGAACGATGGCATACAGCGCAATTTTTAGCAATAATAGGTTGAACGTGTTCATAATAAGTAACCTTAGTCTGTCCCATAACAAAAAATGACGTAAGCCATAGCCCCGCCATTTTTAAAAGAATGCGCTTTTTTTTATTTTTTCCCATTCTTTAGTGCGTCAAAGTTTGACAACTCCATTGTATTTTCACCAACTACCATTGCATATATCCCCATTTTGGTCAACATTCGCAAATGATTTTCATTGATAGACCATGAGGCAAAAATAGTAACCAACTTCTTGTTACCGAACTCAGGAAACCACTTTCTAAAGGTTTTGATACGTTCTGGCATTGCTTTGATATCGTCATTGCGGGGAGAGAATTTTGCCTCAAGGAAAAACACCATATTTTCCGTTTCGGTGACAGCGTCGGCCTCAAACATCTCAGCGCGGTCAGTTGGGTCAAAGCGGGTCCATCTCACAAAATGATTGACAATATTAGGCTCATGAAAATAAACCCCAGCAATTCTTGGTAAATTGGGTGCAGCAAAATCTTCTGCGAAAGTGCCGAGTTTTCTACTTAGATCTCCTACTTTTTTATTGAGGTCTTTGGTAGAAGCTCTCATCTCATTCTTAAACTCTGACATCTCATTCTTAAACTCTGACATCTCATTCTTAAACTCTGACATCTCGTTTTTAAACTCTGACATCTCGTTTTTAAACTCTGACATCTCAGCTTTTAGTTTGGCGGTATCTGCTTCCATACGGTCGCCTATCGCCCTTAAATCTTCGCGCAGTTGCCGATTGTCTCGTTCTGTAATAATA
>RDZP01000061.1 GCA_004294005.1 Cytophagia bacterium | reverse complement strand
AAATAGAATAGCCAATTATTCATTTTCACTAATAGACAACAAAGTTATAAATGTTATTAAATCCAATTTTGAATTCGAAAGGAAAAAAAATTATTCAGTGTAGTAAAAAACTTGATTTTTATACTTGGTCAAGGCAGGCATTGGGTTATATGGGTTTTTTCTTAGGTTGGACATCTTTTTTGCATCAAAAAGTTCAAAAAACTGCTCATGAAAACCTTATAAAATTTATAAATAAAAATAATTCTTAAAATTGGCATAATTTTATATACATTAAAAGATAGACTTTTTCTATTTTATTTTAAATTCAAATTTGATTTATAATGAGTGGTTGGAAAATAAAAAATATTAACACAAAATTACGCTTGTATTTTCTGATATTGATAACAATTTCAGTAATAATAGGAGGCGTTTTTTTTGTATATATTGCCAACATCAAAAGTCATCATTTTTTACGTACTCAGGTAGATGATTTATTAGTTTTGATGCCAAAATTATTAAAAAATGAACAAAGATTTATCAGTACAGATTGGCAAGATGTAGGTTTTATGACAAATGGTGAAACCCAAAGCCTTAACGAAAGACAAAAAAACATCGATAAAATCAAAATAAAATTAGGAAACATTAAAGAAAATAGACTAATTAATTCATTAGACATTGATTACTCTCTCCAAAAAATTGATGAAAAAATAAAAGAGCATTCACGTAACTTTTCTCAAATCAAATTAAAATTAAAACAAAGAGGTTTTAAAAATTATGGTTTGGAAGGACGTATGCGTGAGGCTGCACACGAATTACAACAAATCAAAAATTTAGATTTAGTATCAATGCTTACTTTGAGAAGAAATGAAAAGGATTTTTTTTTAAGAAAAGATTGGATTTATGCTGATTCGTTAAGATTAGAAAGTTTTAGATTGGTTGATATGGCGCGTAAATCAGGAAAATTCAATATCAAAGATTTAGAAAAAATTACCTTAGTGATGCGCAGATATGTGAGAGAATTTGATAAAATTACACGCATAGAAGCAGAAATCGGATTGAATGAAAGACAAGGACTTAAAGCGCAAATTGTTTTAATTGCTTCTGAAATTGACAAAGAACTTACAAAAATTGATGAATTTATCAATCAAAATACACAATCTATAGACGAAACTGCTACTTTGTTGGTCTGGATTTTATTTATTTCTTTGATTTTTATAGCTATTTTGTTTGCAATCATAGTCGCATACAGATTCACAAAACCTATTATTTTATTAAATAGAATTACACAATCAGTAAACAAAGGAGCAAAAAATCAAGAAGTTTTTTTAGATAAAATTAATTCTGATGATGAAATCGGAAGTTTGGCAAAAAACTTCAAAACAATGTTACATCAACTCAAAAATTCATTAGAACAAGCCAACGAAAAAAATAAACAGTTAGAAGAATTTAGCCAAAGTGAGGCACGTAGAGCATGGTTTAATGAAGGTTTAGCAATTTTGAACGAAGTTTTACGCAACCATCAACAAGATTTAGAAACACAACTCAATGATTTTATTTGCGAATTGGTAAAATACACAAAAAGTCAACAAGGTGGGATTTTTACTATCAATCAAGAAGAACTAACAAATACTTATTTAGAACTCAAAGCTTGTTATGCGTATTCAAAGCAAAGGTTGAAACAAAAACAAGTAGAAGCAGGAGAAGGTTTGATTGGAATGGCTTGGAAAAATAACGAAACTTCACACATTACTCATATTCCTGATGATTATGCTTATATCAATTCTGCATTGGGTAAAGCAAATCCAAAGAATATTTTGATTGTACCTATCAAGGCAGAGGAAATTGTAGTGGGTGTTTTAGAACTATTATCATTCAAAGAATACGAGAAATATGAAATTGAATTGGTAGAGAGTATTGCTTCAAGACTTGGAACTTCTATTATCGTACTCCAAAATAATTGGCGCACAAGACAATTATTGGCAGCAAGCGAAGAAGCAGCACAAATTAAACAAGAAATCGAAGCAGCATTGCGTACAGAATTAGAAGAAAAAGACAACTGGATTAAACAATTTGAAGAAAAATTAAATCTTATCTCAAATGAAAGCCAAATTTATTATACAGTATTGGGCAAAGTTTTTTCAGGATTTATTATTACTAATCAAAATTATCAAATCAGACAACTCCATAATTCTATTGCAAAAAGATTAGGTTTTAAAAGAAATGAATTGGTTGGAAAACCACTTGAATTATTGTTAGAAACTGATTTTACTCAAATTATTGACTGGAAAGATAAACAACTTATTTGGGACAATCGTCTTGTACACGCAGGAAAATTAAGACAGCAGAATGGAGAATGGTTAAATATTGATATTATTTCAGGGAGATTAGAAATGGAAACCGAAACTGTTTTTGTTTTTGTATTCAACGAAATGAAAGAAATTGATTATTTGATACAACCCAATGATTTGTTTTGGAAATTTGCAAGCTAATTTTTATTTTGAGAAAAATTAGCGATTAAATCATAACCTTCATTCCGTTCAATAAAAAAATAAATTAGTCAAAAATAACATTTACAAAATCTAAAAAAGGTTGCATTGCCTTACAAACCTCACACGCATATTGCATAAAATTCTCTTTGAGAACCACATTATCATCAGGGATAACGTGCCAAGCAATCAAACTTTTCATTTTTAAAAATTCTATTGCAGGATTATCAATTTCATATCCTTTGGGTGCTTTCACTAATTTATCACCTCTTAAATCTCCAAAATAACTAACAAAAGTTGGATTTTGAATTATTTTTTGAAAATCTGTAAAATTATAATCAATTTCTTGTCTTATCTTTGCTAAAATATCATTGGTTGGAGCATAAAGTCCACCTGCAATAAAACAATTTCCATTAGGCTGAAAATGCAAATAATAGCTTGCATAAAGCGTTTTCTTTCCACCTTTTTGTAAACTTACGCCAAAATTGGTTTTGTAAGGTGATTTGTCTTTGCTAAATCTTACATCTCTATTGATTCTAAAAACACAATTTTGATAAGTAAGTCCTTTGATATTCTCATCAAATTGACTTACCTCATTGATTATTTCATCTACAAATATTTTAAAACTATCTTTGCAAGATTCATATCGTTTGCGATTTTCATCAAACCAACTTTTAGTATTATTATTGGATAATTCATTGAGAAAATCAAAAATTTTTTTGTCTATCATTTTTTTAGTATAATAATTTCGTATTTGATATGATTTTCATTAAAATCAAAGCAAAATTTTAAATGGTGTATTAAATATTATAAATTACTACTCAATATTTCCAATTCTTCTTGTTGTCTAAAATGATGTCTAAGGTGCATATCTGCCACTTGTAACCACTCTATTGCACTCAAAAAACCTGCTGCAACGTGTAAAGTTTTGTAAGATTGGTCATCATTTTTGATATTATCCAAAACAGCCCGCATATTTTCTTTCATTATTGGCAAAATTCCTTTGTATTCTTCTATTGTTTTTGCAATAGGTTCGGGACCTCTCCATTCCTCAGGCATTTTTATTTTTATAGGAGGAAAACTATTTTTGAGTTGTATTTTTTTACCAAATTCATTCTTTTCCCCACCTTCTTGTCCTTTTCTTTTTTGAAGGCAATTATTGATATGATAAATAAAAAAACTATGACTCAGTGTCAAGTGTTCATACATTTGTCCCAAAGACCATGTGTCAGGTGTGGCTTTAAAATAAAATTGTGTATCTGAATATTTATCTAAACTATTCAAATAATCAGTCAAACTTTTTTCAATTTGAGTGAAAATAACATCAGTATCGAGCATATCTTTATATTTTTTTATGTTTTTTATCTAATAATTTTCACTTCAGGCAGAAACGTTCTTATCTTTTCAACTTCTTTTTCAGGAAGTGGATTGTACCGCAAGGAAATTTCTTTGAGTTGTTTCATTTTTCCAATATCATCAGGGATATAAGCAATTTTATTAAAATCTAAGACCAATTTTTCTAAATTCATCATCAAAATTACTGCTGCAGGAAATTCTCTAAAAGCATTGCCTCCTAAATCTAACTCTTTGAGATTTCTCATCTCGCTCATTGCTTCAGGAATGTGCGTCAGAGCATTGTTAGATAATTTTAAAACCCTTAAATTTTCTATTTGACTTAGTCTTTTTGAAAGGGAATCTAATTTGTTGTTAGATAAATCCAAGTAATTTAAGGCTGAAAATCCTTTGTTATTTTGTTGAAAGAACTTTAAAAAGTTGATAGACGGATTACTTCCAATCTCCAAACTTTTTAAAGTTTTGATTTTATCCAAACCTGCGGGCAGGTCTGAAAGATTATTAAAACTTAAATTGAGTTCTTCTAATTTATTCAACAAAGCAATATTTGAAGGCAATTCTTTGATGTTGTTTCTGGAAATATTCAATGTTTTTAAATTTTTGAGCGCAAATAAACGAGAGGACACTTCTGCTAAACTATTTTCACTTAAATCTAATTTTTGTAGATAGGGAAAGGAAGCAATACTAGAAGAAATATCAGATAATTTATTATTATGAATATCCAAAACAATTAAATCTTTCATATTAGTAATGCTTGCAGGAATTTCTGATAATTCATTAGAATATAAGTACAATTCTCTCACTTTTTTGAGTTTACTCAATTTATCAGGTAAAAATGTTAATTTATTAGTACTCAAATCTAATAAAGATAAATTCATTAATAATCCTATGTTATCGTGTATTTTTGAAATTTTATTTCTATGAAAACGTACTTTTTCTAAACCTTTTATTTGTGATAATACACTAAAAACGTGTTCGGTATTGACCGTAGAGTCGCAGAGTAATTCTATAGATTCTAAACTTTTTAAACCTATTACTTCATCAGGAATATCTTTGAGTGTGGAGTAACCAATACTTAATTCGTTAAGATGTTTGATTTGAGTGAGTTGTCTGAATATTTTTTTCATATTCAATTTTGAATTATCATTGAGCGTAATTCGCCTTAATTTTGGTAAATTAGTAATTTCTTTTGGTAAGACAACTAATTTATTCCAACCTAAGTTCAAAATTTCTAAGTTTTGTAATTGTCCAATTGTTTCAGGGATTTCTATGAGATATTGCCAAGTCAAATCTAAATATTTTACTTTATCAGGTTCGTTTAAAGCAGAATCTAAAGAAAGATAAAATGATTTTTTATCATCTTGTTCTTGTGCCTTTAATCCGATAAAAACACATAAAAATAATATAACTAATACAATTTTTTTTTTCATTTTTATAGTAAGATATTGATATAATCTAAAAAACAGGGATTAAAAGAGTTTATTTTTCTATTCTTTTACTTTTGCTAATGGTAATAAAGAAAATTTTAATAAAACTTGAATGGTTGCTGCAACATCTTTTTCACAATAAAGAGAAAGGCGTTCATAATTTTTTTCGTCCCAAAAAACAGTTCCCACCTCACTTCCATCAATATCATCTTTGGGTGTAGGAATATTGAATAAATTACATAAAAGTTCTAATTTTGTATAACTTTTATAATCACCAAATTTCCATAATTCCATTGTATCAAGATGATTGATTTCCCAAGGTTTTTTTCCTTGAATATTCAAAGTTTGTGGCAATGCAATTTGATTTATCAAAAAACGCCTACATAAATAAGGAAAATCAAACTCTTTTCCGTTGTGGGCGCAGAGCCTCCAGCCGTTAAATTTTTCGTTTAATAAATTTTTAAAATCTTCTAATATATATTTTTCGTCCATTCCACAAAAAGATTTAAGATGAATAGTACCTTGTTCTTCTATTTCATTTTCATTTTTTTTGAAGTGAACAAAACCAATACTAATACAAGCCACACGTCCAAACTCTGCATAAATAGCGGCTCTTTCGTAATATTTTTCCTCAGGAGTTGCGTCTTCGTTATCTGATTTGATAAATTGTGATTTGTGCTTCCACATTTCTTGCATTGCGGGTGATAATTGTTTAAAGTATTGTTCGCATCTTGCAGTTTCAATATCTAAGAATAAAATTTTTGAGATTTCGGGGCGTGAAAACATTTTTAGTAATTATTTTAATGGTATGCTTTTAAGTTTTATTTTTTTCAATTCCTTACAAAATTACGAAAAAAAAATAATTTTACATAAAAAAAATGTAATATTTTTTGGAATATTACATTTTTGATAGAAAAACAAAAAGTAATTTTAATAAATACGTTTTATTTTCCAATATTTTATCAACAAAAAGGCTATCAATGCGCCACCTAAATGTGCAAAATGAGCCACATTACTCATATTTGAATATTGAACGCCCATAAACAACTCATAAATCATATATACACCAATCAAATATTTTGCTTTGATAGGTATTGGCAAAAATAATAACATTAATTCTAAATTAGGAAATAACAACATAAAAGCCATCAAAATACCAAAAACTGCTCCTGAAGCACCTACCACTGAATAATTATTGAGTCCTTCCTTAAATTCATTTTTGAGTGCAGATGCTTCTGCTTTTCTTTGTTCAGGAGTCATTTTATCAATATCATCTTGAATTTTATCTACATTCTTTACATAGAAACTATAATGATAATTGTTAAGGTAATTGATAAAATTTTCTTCTGTTGGATTTTTTTCTAATGCACCTAAAGCCGTTGTTCTCAATTCTGCTTCTCCAAACATCACCGCAAAATTAAACAAACCCGCACCCATTCCACAAATGAAATAAAAAGGGATAAAACGCCTCGAACCCAATGTATTTTCTATCCAAGGTCCAAACATAAACAAGCCTAACATATTGCTCAATAAATGATAAAAACTACTATGTAAAAACATATAAGTCAAAAATTGCCAAGGTTGAAAATCAGGCGAAGTGAAATAACGAAGGGCAAATAATTGAGGCAAAGGAACTTTTCCTAATTCTTGCAAGAAAAAAATAACAAAATTAGCAATCAGCAAGTTTTTAACGACAGGAGTAGGATTCATATATTTTTTGAATAATTTAATTCTATTTTTGGTTAAAACATTATTTTTTAATAAAAAGTTTTTTTAATTTTTAGTTTTTATGCATATATTTGCATAATCAATCAAAAAAATAAAATTATGCTCGTAAATCCGTTATTGTCTGTTCCAAATACACCTTTTGAAACGCCTGATTTCTCATCTATTAAAGATGAACACTTTGCTCCCGCTTTTGATATTTTGATAAAAGAAGCAAAAAATAACATCAATAAAATTGTTGAAAATACAGAAAAACCAACTTTTGAAAATACAATACAAGCCTTAGAAAATGTAGGAAAATTGTTGGAAAGAAGTCAAGCCATTTTTTATAACCTCGAACATACCGATAATAATGAAGCAAAACAAGCCATTTCAGAAGAATATTCTCCTAAATTTGCAGAATATAGCAATGATATTGTGCTTCATCAAGGCTTATTTCAACGTATTGATACACTTTGGCAACAAAAAGACACGCTTCAAATTGATGCAGAACAAATGATGTTATTGAAAAAAACGCATACAAGTTTCGTAAAAAATGGTGCTAACTTAAATAATACCGAAAAAGAAAAATTAAGAACAATAGACAAAGAATTGGCAGAAATGACAGTCAAATTTGGAAATAATGTTTTGGCTGATACTAATAATTTTAGTTTGATAATTGATAATGAGGCAGATTTGGACGGATTGCCCGCTATGTCTATCGCACAAGCCAAAAATACAGCCATTCAAAAAAATCTACCTGAAAAATGGGTGATTACTTTGCATTATCCAAGCTATATACCTTTTATGACCTATGCCAAAAATCGTGATTTACGCCGTAAAATCTCTGTTGCTTTTGGTACACGCGGTATGCGTGAAAATAAAAATGATGAGATTATCAAAAAAATTGTCAATTTAAGACATCAAAGAGCTAATTTGTTAGGTTTTGATTCACATGCTGATTTTAATTTGACAGATAGAATGGCAAAAAATACAACACAAGTAAAAGATTTTTTGAATAATATTATCAAAATTGCTTATCCAAAAGCAAAAAAAGAAGTAGAGGAAGTTGCTCTTTTAGCCAAAAAATTAGATAATATCGAACAATTAGAAGCGTGGGATTTTGGTTATTATAGTGAAAAATTAAAACAAGAAAAATATCATTTTGATAGTGAAATGTTACGTCCTTATTTTAAATTAGAGAACGTAATAGATGGCATTTTTAAAATAGCACAAAATTTATATAACCTGCGATTTATACCTCGTGAAGATATTTCTACTTATCATCAAGAAGTAAAAGTATATGAAGTAAAAGACGAAAAAGACACAACAATTTCTATTTTTTATGCTGATTTTTTTCCGAGAGATTCAAAAAAACAAGGTGCTTGGATGACTAATTTTAGAGGACAAAGCAAAGAAAATAATCAATTTCAGCCTTCTCAAGTGAGTATTGTCTGTAATTTTACGCCTTCTACGCCTAATCAACCTTCTTTATTGAGTTTTGATGAAGTTACTACATTTTTTCACGAATTTGGACATGCGTTGCATTTGATTTTGTCAGATGTCAATTATGAAAGTTTATCAGGAACAAATGTGGCTTGGGATTTTGTTGAATTGCCTTCACAACTGATGGAAAATTGGGCATATAACAAAGAGGCACTCGATTTATTTGCCGTTCATTATCAAACAGGTGAAGCCATTTCATACCATTTAATTGAAAAAATAAAAGAAAGTGCTAATTTTCAAAGTGCTTATCAAGCCGTTAGACAAGTCAATTTTGGATTGTTGGATATGGCTTGGCACGCTCAAAATCCTATGGAGATTACAGATATATATGCTTTTGAAAATAGCATCACAGAACCATTCAGATTATTACCTAAAACAGAAAAAACAAATGTAAGTCCTGCATTTTCTCATATTTTTCAAGGAGGATATTCGGCGGGCTACTATAGTTATAAATGGGCAGAAGTTTTGGAAGCAGATGTTTTTGAATTATTCGAAGAAAAAGGTGTTTTTGATAAAAATACTGCACAATTACTTCGTAAAAATATATTAAGTAAAGGCGGAAGTATTGAGGCAATAGAATTGTATAAAAATTTTAGAGGACGATTGCCTGACGTAAACGCATTACTGAAAAAAACAGGATTATTAGAGAAATAACAAAAATTATACTCAATCAAAATTGGTTTTATTAAAAAAAGCCATTGCTTGTGTCCTCACAAGCAATATTTCATACTAAAACAATTTTATTTTTAGTATATATAGTACACATCAATTAAAAACCTATAAAATCTTAAAGAATTTATAGGTTTAATTTTTTGATAATGAATAAGTTATTTATCCACAAACCAATTTATGATGTGTGTATTTATCACTTATTTTTATTTTCCTGAATATTTTTTCTTATATT
Organism: Cytophagia bacterium; assembly: GCA_004294005.1. Lineage (GTDB taxonomy): Bacteria > Bacteroidota > Bacteroidia > Cytophagales > Microscillaceae > RDXZ01. Next base: position 7,440 of record RDZP01000061.1, on the reverse strand, counting down.
TTTCATACAATTCTTTTTGTTTATCATTCAAATCCAATTTTTTTCCTCTTACAAATGCGTGAACAACTTTACTTGTACGCATGTCTAAAATATCACCCTCAGAAACCACCAAAGTTGCTTCTTTACCAACTTCTAATGTGCCTACTTTTGTATCAATGCCTAAAATTTTTGCAGTATTAGAAGTTACAGTTGCCAAAGCACTTTCTTTATCTAAACCGTGTGCCGCAGATGTTCCTGCCAAAAACACTAAATTTCTTGCTCCCATTGGTTCATTATCGTTTTCATCATAAGTCAAGCCTGCCAAAACACCTTTGTTTTTGAGTTTTGCTGCCATTTGATACGGTTCCCAAACATCTTGTTCGGGGCGATAAGGAAGTCTATGTACACGACTTAATAAAATAGCAATATTATTTTCACGCATAAAATCTGCAGCAGGCAAACAATCTTCACCTCCTACAATAACAATTTTTTTTACTTGGTATTTTTGTGCAAATTGTACTGCCTCTATAATTTCTCTGCCAAAAGCAGTATGAATATACAAAGTTTTTGAGCCATCAAAAATACCTTTCATTGCTTCTAATTTGATATTTTTTGGATTTGTACCACCTTTTTCAAAATAAGACAAAGATTCAGTAAAAAAATCGCTCATAATTTTTAGTTGCTCCTCTCTTTTTTCGTTTTTATTGACATTGCCTGACGGCGAAAAAAATCCACCTCTAAAAAACATTGGTATCCAATTGATATGCAAACCATTATCTACTGTATGTTGTGCATCTTCTTTTGACCAACCATCAAGCTCGACAACCGAAGATGTGCCTGAAATCCAGCCTCCTCTTGGCATAATTTGAGCCAACAAAATACCATTAGAACGCAAAGTAGGTGTAAGTTCTGAATCTACATTATAAGCACTTATTGCTCTTACATTTGGATTAAAATCACCTGCTTCTTCAAAATCGTGTGTAGGTCTTAACGCTCCTACTTCTGTCAAACCCAAAGAAGTGGCAGGCAATATCAAACCCGGATAAATATGTTGTCCGTTTAAATTTACTTCATCAGCACCATTTTTTTCAACTTGTGTGCCTATTTGTTTGATAATTCCATTTTCAAAACGAATTGCACCATTATTAATCACTTGTCCGTTGCCAACGTGAATAATAGCATTAGACAAAACAATCGGTTTAGATTGATTAGGTGCGGGAACTGGTGCTTGTGCATAAATAAAATTTGCAAAAAATAGCACTAATAAATAGAATAAACTAATTTTTTTCATATCAATTTTTTATTTTTTTGCAAACATAATTAAAAAAAAAATGATATTTTGTTATCGAAATCATAAAATATAATTCTTATCATTGATAGTTAAAATGATTGCTTTGTATTTTATCAAAAAATGGTAGGATATATTTTGTATTTTAAGTAATTAGATAATTTTAAAGTGTAGTTTTATATTTGCAAAAAAGCACGCGGATAACACTGATTTTACGGATTTAAACGGATTTTTTTAATTCTTTTTTATTTTTATTTTTTCCTCATTGAGTACAAAAACCTGTTCTAATATTAAGTTATTGTTAAGTGCAAGCTATTAAATTTTGATTTTTTATAAAAAAGTACATTTGTATTGTTTTATATATTACTTTTGTACTTGCTTAATGTAAAAAAACTATTTTTTTATTATAATATCAATGAAAATTCCGTTATTACTGAAAATAACGCTTTATATATTTGGTTTTTTGCTCAGTTTAAAATTATTGATTTTATCTTTCAAAACGCTGAATGTAGAAGTGATTGAATCTGTTATTTTAGCAACTGCTAATCCATTTATTGCTCTTTTTATTGGTATTTTAATTACTGCTTTATTGCAAAGTAGTTCTACGGTTACGTCTGTTTTGGTGGCTGCTGTGGCTTCGGGAATGATTACGACAGAAAACGCTATTTATTTAGTAATGGGTGCTAACATTGGCACAACCGTAACGAGTACTTTGGTTTCTTTGGGGCATATTATGCGTAAAAAAGAATTTAGACGGGCATTTGCAGCGGCTACTTTGCACGATTTTTTTAATATTCTTACTGCTTTGATTCTTTTTCCCTTAGAATATTATTTGAGTGCTTTGTCTAATCTTTCAAAATATTTCACTCATTTTTTTATTGATTACAAAGGTTTTGGTCTTTTTTATTTGACAAATCCAATTACAAGTATTTTAGAGCCAATTATTCATACAATTCATCTATTTTTGGGCGAAATTGCTTGGATTTCTTTGGTTTTGGCAGTTGTATTTTTATTTTTGATGATAAGAGGAATGGCAATTAGTTTCAAAGAAAGTTTACAAACAAATTTTGAAGGTGTTTGGGAAAAATATTTGTTTGGAAGTGCTTGGCAATCTTTGTTTTCGGGTATTTTAATTACGGCGTTTATTCATTCAAGTTCATTGGTTACTTCTTTGGTGGTGCCAATTGTGGCAAGTAATCGTTTGTCTGTTAGGCGTTGTTTTCCATTTTTGATGGGTGCAAATATTGGTACAACTATTACTGCTTTGTTGGCAGCTTTGCCTCAACAAAACGAAGCCTCTCTACAAATTGCTTTTGCCCATGTTTTTTTTAATATTATTGGTACAATGATATTTTTTCCGATATTATTTTTTAGAAATATTCCTATTTTTTTAGCAAGAAATTTAGGAAAATTAGCCATCAAAAATCGTTTGGTTGGTTTTGGATACATTACTATTGTTTTTTTTCTTTTTCCTTTTTTATTGATTTGGTTTTCAAAAGGACAAATTAAAATTACAAGTTATGAATATAGGAACGAAATAGAAAACAAAGAAAAAAATACATTTTTGAAAGCGGAAATTATCAAAATTCAAGAGAAAAAAACGAACAATGAATATTTTTACAAACAAGTTTCATTGACGAAAAGCCCATTTGATAATCATATTCTTACTATCAAAAAAGACAATGATTTTTTTTATATCAATAAAGAAAAATTTTTTGAGGGCAATATCAACACAATACAATCATTGAAAGATAAAAAAGGAAATTATACGCTTAAAATCATCAAAAAAATCAAAAAATATGAAGTTCACCAAAATTTGTTTTTCCAAAATTTGATTGTGTTTGAAAAAAAATACAAAGAAAAAACCAATTTTGTAGAATATTTTTATATCGCTGAAAAGGAAAAAATTTATCTAAAATACGAAAAATACGCACAAAAAGGAAATCTTTTAGGAAAAGAAGAACTGATTTGGAAATGATAATTTTTTATTTTGATTGCGTTAGAAAATTGAAAAATAACAAAAACAAGCACTTTTAACAACTTTAAAAGTGCTTATTTGTATTTATTCTCAACTTTTTGTAAAATTAAGTTCTGTATCATCACCAACGTTCAAACTTTGCACCAAGCCTTTCAAAAATGTATCATTGCCAATGATAGAGGCGGATAAAATCACATCTTCTAAAGCACTGTATGCTCCAATAATCGAATTATTCACGATTGAATTTTTGAGTGCTGTATTTTCACCAATCGCTACATTAGGTCCAATAATACAATGTTCAATTTTACAATCCTTACCAATACTTACAGGTGGAATTAAAATTGTGTGTTTAAATTGATGTGAAATTTCATTTTTATTAGTAACATTATTCAATAAAATAGCATTTGCTTCTAATAAAGTTTCTTTTTTTCCACAATCAAACCAATTATTAACGTGCATTGCTTGGATATAATGCCCTTTTTCTATCAATAACATCAATACATCAGTGAGTTGATACTCATTATTGGTTTTGATATTTTTTTCAAGTAATTGTGCCAATGTTTCAAAAAATAAATCTGTGTTTTTAATTTTATAAACACCGACCAGAGCCAAATTTGATTTAGGGATTTTTGGTTTCTCAATGAGTTTTAATACTTGTAAAGTTTCTTGATTTGCCTCTGCAATACCAAAACGGACAGGATTATTGACTTTTTTTACACAAACTGTTGTATTTTCAGTAGTTAATAGTTGTTTTAAGTCTAAATTAACGATAGAATCTCCAAAAAAAATCAAAAACTCTTCTTCTTCCTTCAAAATATCTTTTGCGACCCAAATGGCGTGTGCAGAGCCTTCTCTTGGTGTCTGTTCGATACAAGTAATGTTTATTTTTGTTTGATAATTTTCGATGACAAATTCTTCAATTTTATCGCCTAAATAGCCTAAAATAAATACAAAATCAGTGATACCACCTTCTATCAAGTAGTCAATAATATGTCCTAAAATTGGCTTTCCTGCCACAGGCACTAATACTTTTGGTTGTGTATGTGTGTGTGGTCTTAGTCGCGTGCCTGCACCTGCAACGGGTATAATTACTTTCATTTGAATTTGATAAAAAAAATCTATACGCAAAAATATGTTTTTTTTGTAAAATAAAAAATTTTAATATAAAAAAATGTTATTTTTTGTAAGAATTAAAGCAATATTTTGTCTAACTATAAAAATAAGTAGTACATAAAATAATAAAAAAGAATGAATTTTGAAAAGACAAACGCAGATAAATTACCAAAAAATAGTAATTTAGTTAATTTTTCTTTTTTAAAAGAATTTTATTCGAAAAATCCTTTTCGTAGTTTTTCTATTAAATATGTAGATGAAGGAGATGAAAAATATTCTGTTAATGGTCATATTTACACAATCAAATCGAATCAATATTTATTAGCCAATCAATTCAGTGAAGGTTTTGCAGAGGTAGATAGCAAACAAGAAGTAAAAGGTATTTGTATAGACATCAATCCTACAATACTATCAGAAACGGTGGCAAGTTTTAGGCGACCTGATACTTTTGAGGCTGATGTTGATTTGGATATTTTTTTTAATACGACACATTTTTTAGAAAATTGTTATACCACTTCTCAAACCAATCTTGGATTTTTTTTGAATCGGTTAAAAACGTATTCAAATCGTGAGCAATTAACAGAAAATCATTTTAATTTAGATTTTTATTATACACTTTGTGAGCATCTTGTTGCTGACCATATTCCTATTTATAAACAATTGCAATCTATCAAAAGTATCAAAACTGAAACAAAAAAAGAACTTTTGAGGCGTGTAGCAAAAGGAAAAAATTTTATTGACAATCATTTTATTTTTTTGGAGGATATTCAACAAGTAGCAAAAGAAGCAATGATGTCAGAATATCATTTTTTTAGAGTTTTTAAAAATGTATATAGAATTAGTCCATATCAATACATTCTTCAAAAAAGATTAGCATTTGCAAAGAAGAAATTGTTAGAAAATAATGATTCTATTGTTCAGATTGCCTTTGAAACTAATTTTTCAGATGTTCATAGTTTTAGTAAAGCATTCAAAAAACACTTTGGTTATCCACCTTCACATACTTTTAATTGTTCTTAGAAAAAAACAAAAAATACTACTTATTGAATTTTTATATAAAAAAAAACGGTCAAACTTTTATGTATAAAAAGTATGACCATTTTTTTTGTTTAATTTATCGCCAACCGCCTCCTAAGGCTTGATACATATTTATCATAGCACTTAGTTGTTGTTTTTTTATTTCTACCAAATCTATTTTTGATTCTAAGGCATCGCGTTGTGTGAGCAAAATCTCCACATAATCAGCCCTCGCAGATTTAAAAAGATTGATGACAATCTCAACAGAACGCGAAAGCGAAGTAACTTGTTGCACTTTCCACTCATATAAACTTGCTAAATTCTTGATGTTGTTGGACTGATTAAAAACTTCTATAAAAGCATTTAACACGGTGCGTTCATACCCATAAACACTTTGAATTTGGCGATTATTAGCAGATAAATAGTCCGCTTTTATGGCATTTCTGTTGATAACAGGGGCAACCAAACCGCCCACCAAACCAAAAAGCAAAGATTCAGGTAAATTGATAAAATATTTTGGATTGAAAGCCTCATAACCTACTACCGCACTGATATTAAAATTAGGATAAAAATTTGCTTTTGCTACTTTTATATCCAAATTGGCAGATTGTACCGCTAAGGTCGCTTGCCTAATATCAGGACGGTTTTCTAACAGTTGCGAAGGAATACCTACCAACATATTTTCAGGTTTTAAATCATTGAATAGATTTGAATTTCGGATAATGGGTTGTGGAAATCGTCCCAATAAAAAATTAATCCTATTTTCACTTTCTATGATTTTTTGTTGAATAAAAAATTTGTAACTTTTATTTTTACTTACTTCTGCCTGAAATCTTCGCACTGCCAATTCTGTAACTTGTCCCGCTGTTTTTTCAAGATTGACAATTCTAAGTGCATTTTCTTGAATTTCAATATTTTTTTGGATAATATCCACCAAATTATCAAATGCCATCAATTCATAATAATTGTGTGCGACTTCTGCCACGAGTTGTGTAACCATAAAATTTTTGCCTTCAATGCTTGCCAAATACCTATACACTGCGGATTGTTTGGCATTGCGTAATTTTTTCCAAATATCTACCTGCCAAGAGAAATTGGCATATAAGCCAACATTTGGCAAAAGGGTAGGTATTTTATTTTGCCCATCAATATTGGTAGTGGCATCTAAAGCACCATTGCGTGTATATCTTGCAGATTTATCAATGCCTGTACCTATGCCTGCATTCATAAAAGGCAAATATGCTCCTTTTCTTACTTTGATTTCGTTTTGTGCCAACTGAATATTTTGGATTGTTATATTCAAATCTTGGTTATTTCTTAAAGCGGTGTCAATGAGTGCGACCAGATTGGCATCTTTAAAAAATTCTTTCCAATTAATTTTGCAGTATTATTGGGTATCCTCCATAATATCCGTATTATTTTTGTAATTTTTGGATAACTGCATATTGGATTTTCTTTGTACCAACAAAGGTATTGCACAAGCCTGCATCAATAAGGCCACACAAAAAACTGCTGATCACTACCATTAAGTTAAGAAAAATTACTATCTTTGCACTTAATTCACTTTGCAAAAATAATGATTATGATAGAAATTTCCAAAAAAACAGTTACTCAAATGCAGAATTTTTTGAGAAACGCAAATAAAAACATAGATAAATATCGTCAAAGAAAGGCTGATTTTACCAGAAATCGTAAATTACCTTTCAAAATACTATGTAAGACCTAATAATTTTTCAATAATAGTGCCTAACGACAGACACCAAACAGAATGGAATTATAAGCGAGAATTTTAAAGAAAATATTAATGTAAGTTTTTAGTGCAATTTTAATTTTTTGCTTGTGAAAAAAAAGCAGCCAAAACTCCGTTTTTTTGATAAATTACCTTTATTTTTTTGCTATTTTTTTAAAAAAAAGGTAGCACGAAGCAAGCCTTGTGCCACCTTATTTTCTTAACTTAATGGGTTTGATGCAGTAACATCTGCTGGTTTTTTATTAAAAATATTGATTTCAATTATTGCAATAACTTTGCAAAAAGAATTTAAATAAAAAAATATTACGCAACTTA
>RDZP01000123.1 GCA_004294005.1 Cytophagia bacterium | reverse complement strand
CCAACGTGTGAATGCTCTTTCGGCAGAAGGAAGGCAAAAAATGTTGAAAATAAAACCAATAACCATTGGACAAGCCTCACGCATTAGTGGTGTTTCTCCTTCTGATATTTCAATTTTGTTAGTTTATTTGGGACGATAAAAAACGAAAATAAGTATAAAAAAAATCACATAAAAAGTAAAAAACAGACTTTTTATGTGATTTTTTTTCTTTTTTATTTATTGTAAAATAATTTTCCTTTGCCAGATATAATTTTGTGTTTTAATATTTATAATATACATTCCTTTTGGTAAATGATTCAAGTGAATTTCAAAAAGATTTTTTTCAAAAGATTGATTTCTGATAACTTCTTTTCCTTGTAAATCACTCAAACTCCAAACACCTTTTATTGGTTGATTTTCACCTGTTATTTCGATGTTGATATTGCCATCTGTACTTGGGTTTGGGAAAATAGTTACGTTACTACTTGGTTCATTTCTAATCGCTATAATATTTGAATAAACATATTCACCATTAAAATCAACTTGTTTTAGTCGGTAATAATTCCAATAAGACAAAGGTTGTAAATCTTTAAAACTATATTCTCTCAAACCTACAAAAGTCCCGTTTCCATCTATCTCACCAATTGCTTCAAAATCTCGCCCATCATTACTTCTTTCTACTGCAAAATGAGAATTGTTTTCTTCTGAAGCGGTTTGCCAGACAAGCAAATGATAGTTAGTTATCTTTTTTCCTGAAAAACTAATCAATCGTACAGGCAAGGGTGTTTGATTCAAAACCGTTCCTGTTGCAATAGGACTTACTGTTCCGCAAAAATTATTACCAACGGCTACTGCAGGAGACCCACAATTAGTACCTGCTGGTTGAGTACCATTTAAGCCTGCAGTTGCTGAATTACTTACATTCAAAAAATTTGAAATGTTATTAGTATATTGGATAAAACCACCACCACCACCACCACCAGGTCCATGACAACCTGTTGTATTCCCACCTTTTCCACCATTAGCATTCACATTCAAATTTCCCGTAAAGTTATTGGCACTAATTAAAACTGTTCCACCTGCACCACCTGCTCCTGCACCGTCAAATTGTGCGTCTAAAGCATCTAAACCATTGGCAGAGATAGTTCTTGCTGCACTATTAGCATTGATTGTATTAGCAAAAATAAGAATTAATCCACCACCATTTCCTCCATTACTACTTACATTGTTATCTTGCTGACCTCCACCTCCGCCGCCGCCTAAAAAGTATTTACCTGATGTAGTAGAGTTAAGCACATAACCACCAATTCCACCTACCGAATTATTAATATTGTTACAAGTACCATCTTGTACGCCACACCAACCACCAATGATTGGACCAGCCCATTCTCTCCCTCCTGTACCTCCTTGTCCTACATTACTACCACCACCACCTCCTGCATTGTGTCCATTTCCACCACCGCCACCATTTGCTAAAGCACCGCGTCCATTCAAACTTCCGTTAGGTTCTACTGCGATTCCTTCCCCTTTGTATCCTAAAAAAGTGCCGTTTGTTCTGTAGGTCGTAATGCTACAATTACCTCCTGATGTGGACATATTTCCACCTCTAAATCCTAATCCATTGGCAGAGATATTTCCATTTAAAGTTAGCGTTCCTGTTACATTCATAGCAATAATACCACCTACTGTGCCATTCCAAGCCAAACCTGTTACGCCTGCTGCTTGCACATTAGCACCAGTGGCATAGGTAGGCATTCGAACAATTTGTGTAAAATCATTTGCACCTGTGGAAAAGTTTTTAACCAAAGCTTGTGTCAATGTAATATTGTTTCCACTAATAGAAGATATAGTCGCCAATTCATAATTTCCTGCATTATTATAATTTAAAATTTGTCCATAAGTGTTTCTTTCTTGGTCATCAATGGTTGCTCCTTTCATTTGAATTATCAAAACTCTATCAGTTGAAGCAAAACTACCAGTTCCAGAAGTTGAACCAATGGTAATAACATTTCTTCCTCCGTTAATGGTCGTTACAGGTGCATAGGCATTGATTATTCCTGAAATATTGGTTTGTGCCTTCAAATAAAATGAAAAGAAAGTAAAGATAATCAATAATTGAATAACGTAAGATAAAGGTTTCATTGTTCGAGTAAAATAAATAATTATATCTGTCTATGTAACTTTGTAACAAAAAGTAAACCTTATTATTTAAAAGAAAAAATATAATTGATACAAAAAAATACATAAAAATTTGATAATCAAATTTTTATGTATTTTTTTTGCTTTGTTTTATTTCAAATTGGGATAATGTTTTCTCAAATTGGGAAATTAGAAAATGTGAATAAATTATTTTTTTTTAAATTTTTCAATTATTCTTTTTCTTTCTTTTCTTCTTCCTTCTTTTCTTCTTGTTTCTTGTTGATAATTACTAAATTGATAATGTCAGGTACAACTACAGCTTCATAGAATTCACGTTTTAATCGCTTTAAAACTCCTTTGTATTCATCTGAATTTTGAAAATCACCTACTTTTACTTTGTAAGAGGGTGTTTTGTATTGATAATATACTTTATGTTTTGGGAATATTTCATAGGATTTTCTTTTGGCTGCAAGTGCTTCATCTCTATCTCTGCCTCTATAAATCATAATTCTCCAACCTACAACCCTTTTCTTTTCTACTTCGGGAGGGGGAAGTTCTTTTGGAATATAATCTAATGCTTTATTTAATTCTGCAGTATTATCTTGCCAAACCATAGTAGAATCATTACTTAAAATTGCTTCTATTTTTTTGGATTCTCCTTGATAAATTGTTCTTTGATAAGGTTCAAATTTAGGTCTTATGTTTTCAAAATTTTCTTCTTGTGCTGATAAAAAAGACAAGAAAAAGAAATTGAAAATAAAAAATGGTACTATTTTTTTCATAATTTGTAAATATAATATTTTGTATTTGTGTCTGCAAAGGTACGAAAAAATTAAAACATAACATCAAAAAGAACTAAATTTTATTTTTATACTTAATTTTTAGGTAGTTAATTATTTAGACTTTGGACTAAATGAAAATTATTCAACAAAATATACTAATTTTGTCATGTTGAACGAAGTGAAGCATCTTTACCATTGAATAGCGTTCTGCTAATGAAAAGGTAGATTTTTCGCTACGCTCAAAAGAACAAAGAAATTTTATTTTTAGTGCTAGTAAAATAAGTAATACTATTTTCATACTTTTCTATCATTGCTCATTTTTTCAAAAAGTATAAAAAAGGTAACAGAAAAATAAGATTACCAAAAGTAATCATTAAAAAAGCCCTCAAAAAGGTAAAGAACATATAA
>RDZP01000060.1 GCA_004294005.1 Cytophagia bacterium | reverse complement strand
AAAGACTTTTATTGAGGTTTAGAATTCAAAATTAGTCTTTTCTTTTTTTATTTCAAAAAAAAAATTTAAAAAAACCTAAAAAATAGTAGGGTAGAGTACTCTTAAATTTATTTTCTTATGAAAAAAAACACTTTTGTATCTATTATTATGGTATTATTTTTGTCAGTTTTGATGACAAATTGTAAAAATGTAAATAATGAACCAGTTCCAAGCAGAACTAACCAAAACATTCAAAAAAGAGATGTTTCTTTGGTAAATAAACTAATCAATGACAACGATTTTGTAGCTTGCAATGCAAATATGATGAATGTTTATAAATTGGTATCTAACCGTGTATTTACCATGACCAAACAAGAGGCAACCACATGGTTACAAGAAAAAAATAATCTACCAAGTGACGCATCTTTAGAAACAAGATTAGCATTATATCCTATTTCAAAAGTAGATTATATAAAACAGATGGACGAAGCCTACACCAATTTTGAAAAAGTATTGGTAAAATATCCAGAACTAAAAAATTTATCTTCTTCTGAATATAAAGATACTATGAATGGGGCTTTTGATATATTAAATCAAGAAGAAGCACAACAAATCTTAACAAGAGGAGGATGTTGGGGACAGTTTCTTGCAGATGTAAGAAATCTTATAGCAGATGTACGTGATTTAATTCGCGCAGGACAGCCCAAAGAAAGAATTGCTGAATTTGCGTTAGTTTTATTTGAAAATGCCGTAGGTAATTTACTTAATTGCAAAGACTAAAATATCTCTATTACTTAAATCTGTCTAAAGTATTTCTTTAGACAGATTATATCAAAACAAACTCAAATTACTTATGAAAAACAAATTTATTTTTTTACTTATTTTTTCAATGCATCATTTTTTTGCATTTACACAACAAACCTTGGAAAACAAACTTGAAAATAGTGATAATTATGTTACATTTTATAAAGAAATGCGTTTTTTATTGTTTTTATACTTGGAAAAAAATAACAATCTGACAAAAGAAAAAATAAAAGATATGGAAAAAATAAATCCAAATATAAAAGAAAATACTGATTCATTAAAACAAAAAAATGCTGATATTCAAAAAGGCATAATAAATGAAGATGATGCAAAGATGTTGATGAAATTTGGTAATAAACTTCAAGATTTTAGAACTATGAGTATTGCAACACGCAAAAAATTTATGGATAGTGTGGAAAATAATTTAGATAATGAGTCAAAAAAAGATATATTGGAAAGAAAAGAGTTAAAAATAGATGAATTTAGCTATAATCAAGCAGTTAAAAATGCTAAAACATATCTTTATAAAGTATTTGATGAATTTCCAATGTTACTCGAACGTAATAGCCAAATTGAACCAATGATACAAAATATAAATAAAAGATTAGATAAAAAATATTTATTGGAAACCAAAAGCAAATGTATGGAACAAACTTTAGAATTTTCTGATTTAGGTATATATTCTTTTATTCGAATGGAAAGTTATGTGTACAAAAGTAGAAATAAAAACGAAAATTCAAAAAGAAGAGTGTCTAAAATATCACCACTTAGCAGTCATAATTCATTTTTAACATCTTTATACAGATATAAAAAATGTAATGAGTAATGTAATAACAGACTAATTTTACTTTTAAGATATATAGAACGGCAAGGATTGTGTAGATATGCTACGCCCTCGCTTGTGTCCCCCAACTGACTTAAGTCTATAAAAAAGTAAAACTATCGCAAGTTTGAGCGCAGCGGAAACTTGTGATTTTGTATTGATTTTATTTCCGCACTTTTCGACACCAACAACTCTTTGTATATGCAATGCGTAATAAAAAGATTGTGATAAATATGAAAATAAAGACAAGTCCTTCAACTTGCCTTTATTTTTTATTTCTTTATAGCAGTAGTTTACTTTTTTGGTTATTTAGATGACATCTATACTATGGATGTCATCATAAACTAAAAAATATAAGGTATTGATAATCAATTACTTATATTTTATACAAATACATTACATCTCTGAGAATATCTGGTCTAAATCTTCCAAAAAAAATAAAATGACGTAAGTTTGAGAGTGGAAAAGTTGCTTGTGTGTAGATTTTTTAAATAAACTAAAATACAATCCATTTTTTTTCATCAATTTTCAAAAAAATTTCTTTTTCTGTACTATAATCATTATTTTTTGTCCAAACTTCCCATAATTCATTGTTTACTTTTATACTGATTTGGTAATGACTTCCAACATAATCAATTCTCTGAATCATTCCTTTGAAAGCAGTTTTTTCTTTACTTATTTCAATATTTTCAGGTCTAATGCCTGTTTTTTTTTGATTTTTTTCATCAATCAAATAATTTATTCTTCCAAATAATTCTGCCACATAAGCATTGATAGGTTTTTCGTAAATTTCTTTTGGTTTTGCTTTTTGGACAATTTTTCCTTTCTCTAAAACAATAATTTCATCAGCCAAATGCAATGCTTCTTGCGGATTATGTGTAACAATTATCAAACTTGTATTGATTTCATTTTTTAGTAAATTAATAGTATTTTGAAGTTTGATTTTTGTAGGCATATCCGCTTGATTGAATGGCTCATCTAACAACAAAACATCAGGTTCGTTTGCCAATGCTTTGGCGATAGCGGTGCGTTGTTGTTGTCCTCCTGAGATTTCTCTTGGATATCTATACAACAAATCTTTTAAATCTAATGCGTTGGCTAATTTTTCTAATTGTTCAATTTGTGTAGATTTTATCCAATTTCTAATAGGATAAACGATATTTTCCCAAACTTTATGGTTAGGTAATAATTTAAAATCTTGTGGAACGCAAGCAATTTGTTTGTATTCTCTGACCAAAAGTGTATCAGGAGAAGGTAATAATTGCTGATGAAGATAAATATTTCCTGTATCACTTGCTAATTTTCCTGCTAATAATTGTAATAAAGTTGTTTTTCCGCTACCACTTTCGCCTGCAATCACAACACATTGGGCAGGCAAAATATCAAAGGAAATAGGAAAAAGTCCTGTATTTTCTATGTATAATTTTGAAATATTTTGAATAGAAAGCATATTTGGTTTAAAGTTTGTTTTTAAATTGATAGAAAAGCAAAAAAATATAATCTTTTCTAAATGTAATGCGTATAATTGAAGTATGCAAAGTTAGCAATTTATTATCATATAAAAAAAATTAATTTATGTCATCAAAAAAAAGTATTATTCAATTATTTTTCTTGTTTTTTCTTTTTTCTTTTTCTCAAAATATATTTGCTCAAATGCAATACAAAGGTGCCATCGGAAAAGTTGGTGCAGGTTGGTATGAAAAAGGATTTTTTGCTGACGGAAATGTTGGGTTAGTTTGGAAAGAAAGAAATCCGATGCGAGGAATAGGAAAATCAAACGGAATGGCCGAAAGAATTTTTATTCTATCAGGCGGAATAGAAACTGCTTATGTAGAAAAAGAAGTAAGAATTTCACCTAAAATTGCCGCTGAATATCATTTTGTAGATGGATTTCCATTGACAATTCGTGTTCAAAATCGCTATTTTCCTGCTGCTGAAAACAATTATAAAAATGGTTCTTGGCAAATCTGCCCTGAAATTGGACTAAATTTTTTCGGAGGCAAAGCCTTTGTAACCTACGGCTATAGTATGCCTGTTACCAATAGAATTGCTGCGGGTTTTATCGGAAGTCAAATTAATTTTGGTTGGAATTTTTATAGAAATAGATAAAAAAATATTTTTCCTTTCTTTTTCTATTGATGAAGAAAGGAAAAAAATCATTCATCAATCAAAGTTAAATCAAAACTTTCTAAAAAATAAGGAAGTAATTTTTTTTTTATTTCATTCATATCAAAATTTTCTTTGGTTTCAAAAGCCAAACTACCCACACCTTTGTCCTCAAAACCACAAGGATTGATATAATCAAAATAAGTCAAATCTGTATTGATATTGAAACCAAGACCGTGCATTGTAATCATTCGACTACTTTTTACGCCAATAGCACAAATTTTTCTATTTTTTTCTATCCAAATACCTGCTGCATTTTCTATTCGTTCTCCTTTGAGATTGTATTTTTTTATGAATTGAATAATAATTTCTTCTAATTTAAAAATATATTCTCTTAAACTAATATTCAGTTTTTCTAAATCAAAAATAGGATAAATAGTGAGTTGTCCTTGTCCATGAAAGGTAATATCTCCACCTCTATTCGTATAAAAAAAATCAATATTTTTTTCTTTTAGTTCTTTTTCTGATAGCAATAAATTATCAATTTTTCCACTTTTTCCTAATGTAAAAACGGGTAAATGTTCACAAAAAAGTAAATAATGAGGAATATTTTGAACAGCGTTTGTAAGTTTATTTTGAACGGCATTTTGAAACAAATTTTCTTGATACAACAATGCTTTTTTGTATTCTATTGTTTCTAAATCTTTGAAAATCAATACATTATTTTTCATTGTATTCTTTCTGCACTTAATAAAATATAAAAAACTCTTTCTCTATCTACTTTATTAAGTTTTAATTTTCCTTTAATTGTTACAGGTTTTGAGCTATGTGTGATAGGTGTTTTGGCATTGACTTCAATAACAGATTCAGGTCCTGCACCACCACAAAAAAAACACATATTTACGGGATAATAAGACAACATAAAAATACTATGTTTTGAGGCTTCCTCTAATGGATAAATATAACCTTTGAGTGTAATAATTTTTCCATCATACGCTTTGATATCATCAGTAAATTGAGGAATATAAGCGTCTTTGTAATATTTATATTTGACACCCATCAAAATTTTCCACATATCTTCAGTAGTAGTATTGATACAAATAGAAAAAGAAAGTTGAAAAACCAATAAAAAAGTAGCAATCATTTTTTTAATTTTTTTGATGCAAAAGTAATCATTATTATCAATTCTAACGAAAAAACAATCAACTTTATTGATAAAAAAAAATTATTTTTTTGTTTTGGACTTTTTTTTGTCAAATAAATCTTATAAATTTGCCTTGACAAAAATGAATATTCAATTAAATTTTACCGCTTTGTATTTATATTTACGTTATTCTGCTTTATTTCTGTTGTTTTTAGCAAGCATATTGTATTTTTTTTGGTTGCCTCCTACACAAAATATCAATCTCAATGAAATACAATCGCTTAAAAATCATATTCATTCTCAAATAAAAAAAACAGAAAAAGAAATTGCAAGTTTTTTACCACAACTCAAAAAACAAGGTATTATCGCTTTGCAAGCAAAAGAATTTTTTGCTACTTATCCTTATTTTGTCTTTCAAAACGGAAGATTAAAATATTGGACAGACTATCATATTGTCCCTGAATATGCGGAAGTAAAAGGAAATTATCAAGCAAATTTTAGACGTTTGTCGCAAGGAGATTTTATTGTTTGTAAAAGTAATATTATCACAGAAGAAGATTCTATAGAAATTTTTAGCCTTCTTCCACTCACACGCAACTATAAAATTAATAATCAATACCTACAATCAGGCTTTCAAAAAGATGTTTTTTTATATCAAAATTATAAAATTGGAGGCTTTCAAAAAAATACTACACTTAATATTTATTCACCTAAAAATGAATTTTTATTTGGAATCATTAGCACAGGAACGCTGGCTAATGCTTCATTTCTTCAATTTTTGTTAATAAGTATTTGTGTTTCAGTTGCTTGGCTTTTAATAGGCATAGAAATATATAAAATACAGAAAAAATATGAAAGAAAATTTTTCTATCTTTTGAGTTGGTTTTTTATTGGTAATTTAGTTGTCTTTTATACTCCAATTGCTTTCATTTTTAAATTGGTTTTATTACTTTTTAGTCTTTTTTTTCTATTGATTTATTTATTAAAAAATTATCGAAAAACGTGGACTTGGCAAAAATTACAACAAATGAAAGGTTGTTTTTATTGTGAAAGAACTTGGTTACCCGTATTTTTGGTTTTATTAATAAGTGTTGTTATAGGTTATGAAACATTAGTTCAACAAATTTTTTTAATTGAAAACATCAACCTTGACATCAACAAAAATTTAGATTTTTCATTGCTTACTTTGTCAGGTTTTCTATTGTTTGGTTTTAGTTCTGTTGTATTTTTCTTGGCTTGGAATTTATTATTACGTCCTATTTTATCGCTTTATGAACGTCATCTCAAAAAATTAACTTTGGATAGTGGGATTTTTTGGATATTGAATGTTCTTTTTTTAGTATTTATTTTCTTTTTTGGTAAATATGGTTTTTGGCTTGGTGGTTATTTGTTGGCAAGTCTTTGGATTTTGGCTTATCAATTACCAAAACACTTGTATAAACTCAATTATACCACTTCTATTTATTTATTTGTGGTTGCTTCGTGGGCTTCTGTAGCAGGTGTATATGCGTTGCAAGAATATGGTTATCAAAAAAGTAAAGATGAAAAACGTAATTTTGCAACAAGAATTTTACCTGAAAATGATTTACCAACCGAACAAAATTTGGCTGAAGTTATCAAAAATATTCAAAAAGATAGTACCCTGAAACAAGCTTTGACAGATACTGCCCAAAATTTTAAACGTTGGGGAGAAATGATAAAAAAACAATATTTACAAAATAATTTTAATAAATATGAAACCAATGTTTTAATTTTTGACGCAAAAAATGGCAATATCAAAACATCTTCTACTGATGCAGAAGGAGATTTATCAGTCTATCAAAAAAATTATAAAAATATTTTATTTACTACTGATACTCCAAATATTTGGTTTATTGACAAAGGCGGCGTAAATGTACTCAAAAGATACATCACTTTTATCGATATCAAAGTCAAAAATCAAATGATTGTTCAAATTCTTTTTGATTTAAAACTCAAAAGAACTTCATTGAATTATGTATTTCCTGAATTATTAGTCGAAAAAAATTATCAACCTAATAAACAAGCCAAAAATTATAGTTATGCCTTGTATGAAGACAGTGTTTTGATTTATAATAGTGGTGATTTTAATTATGACAAAGATTTTTCAATCCAACTTTTTAAACAAGAAAATCTATTTTTAAAAGGAATTACACACAAAAAATATGAGCATTTAGCGGTGGCGGGTGGTTTGAAAAAAAGAGTAGTTGTGTCAGCTTTGGCACTCAATTGGAATCATTATTTTTCTAATTTTGCTTTCTTTTTTTTAGGTTTAGTTTTATTGATTTTTATCATTTTAGGAATAATTACTTTGTGGCGTGGGCAATATGGACAAAATGCAAAATTTTCGACACGTATTCAAATTTACTTAAATATTGCTTTTTTTCTACCTTTGTTTACGGTTAGTCTTACGACTTGGAGTATTTTACAAAATAATTACAAAGAAGATTTTGAAAAAACTTTTACTTTACAAACTGAAAGTTTGGCGCGTAATATTGCTCCTTTTTTACAAAATTTTAAGGAAGGAAAAAATGATAAAGAAATTTTTACACAGCAATTACAAAATATTGCTCAATATGCTGAATCAGATATTAATGTATTTGATGAAACAGGTAGATTATTGACTTCGAGCCGTCCTGCTATTTTTGAAAATGAAATTTTATCTAAATACATCAATCCAAAAGCATTGCGTGCTATCAAAAACCAGCGTAATCAGCAAGTCGTTTTATCTGAAAATGCAGGTAATTTGTTGTATCAATCGGTTTATGCACCAATTAAATATATCAGCGGTGATAAAGTACAATTAAATGGCATTGTAAGTATCCCATTTTTTGAAGCACAAACGAATTTACAAACCAAATCTTTGTCTATTTTATCTACAATTTTGAATATTTTTACAGGTATATTTTTGGTTTTTTTGATTCTTTCTTATTTTGCTTCACAAGTATTGACTTTGCCTCTACGACTAATTACACAACAAATTAAAACAACTACATTTCAAAATTATTCTGATGCTTTGCATTGGGATACAAAAGATGAAATCGGTGTTTTTGTTGATGAATACAATAAAATGTTGAAAAAATTGGATAATTCAAAAGAAAATTTGGCAAGAAATCAAAAAGAAAATGCATGGCGTGAAATTGCACAACAAGTAGCACACGAAATCAAAAATCCATTGACACCTATGAAATTGAGTTTACAAATGATGCAAAGAAGAATGGAAGACCAAGGTGATACTGTCCGTAATTTATTTGAACGCTCTGTCGAAACTTTACTAAATCAAGTCGAAATTTTAGATGATATTGCTTCTTCTTTCTCTGCTTTCGCCAAAATGCCTGTACCTTTGAGTGAACGATTTGAAATTAGCCAAACTTTAAAAAATACAAGTAATTTATACACTCATCAAGAGAATTTAACATTAAAAATCAATGTAAAGCAAGGGAAATTTTTTATTAGAGGTGATGAAAAATTATTAGGGCGAATTTTTGTCAATCTTATCAAAAATGCTATCGAAGCAATGCCTGATGATAGAAACCCTGAAATTTCAATCGATTTGAATACAGAAACTGAAGGACTAATTTTGATTACATTCAAGGACAACGGAATGGGAATTTCGGAAGAAATTGGCGACAAAATTTTCACTCCTAATTTTACAACCAAATCAACGGGTTCGGGTATTGGTTTGGCATTGGCAAAACGCGGAATAGAACACGCAGGAGGTAGAATTTGGTTTGAAAGTGTAGAAGATGAAGGAACAAGTTTCTTTATAGAATTGCCGTTAGTTGAGTAAAATAAAGATTTTATTTTAAAAATGATTATTATTTTTGATATTTTTATTCAGTTATTTCTTTCCAACATCTTCTACAAAAATGAACCAACATATCCAAAGTTTCTTGTGGTCTTTCTAACATTCCAACGTGTCCTGTATCATTCAAAATATGAATATGACTATCTTGTGGATAAAAAACTTGTTCTGCATAAGCACTCAAAGGAATAGAATTATCTTCTCTACCAATGATAAATAAAACAGGGAAATCAAGTTTTTTTAATAATTCTGTGCGGTCAGGTCTATCTCTCAAAGCAATTGTAATTTGTAAAATAGATTTTTCAGGTGTTTTTTTGACAGAGTTTTTGATATATTCTATTTCTTTTGCTAATTCAGCGTGTCTTGGCGTAAAAAACATCATTGCTGAAAAATCATCAGCAAAAGGATTGACACCATTTTTTTGGATAAAAAAAGTAGTTTGATTACGATTTCTTTTTTTTGCCTCAGTATCAGGCAAGGCGCTTGAATGAAAAAGCCCTAATCCTTTGAGTGTTTTTGCATATTTTTCAGCATACGCCAAAGCAACATAACCACCCAACGAATGCCCTATCATTATACATTCTTTTACTGCTAACTCATCTAATAAGTTTTTGACTTGTTCTGCTAAATCTTCTACAGTTACATCTTGAGGCAATAAGTGAGCGCTATTACCAAACCCACCCAAATCAGGTGCGATAACTTTGTAATGTTTTGCCAATGTAGGCATCAAATGCTGCCAAATTGTATTGTCTTCACAAAAGCCATGAATTAAGACCAGCACTTTTTTGCCAAATCCTTGTTGAGTAAAATGTAGATGTTGCATATATTATCAAAAACCCTCTTTTTTGAAAGAGGGCATTTTTTATTGTAAGTATTAGTCTTCGTCTTCCATTTCTTCTGTGAAAGAAAGGGCTGTATCATCTAATTTGATTGTATTATTGTTATAATCATTCACAAATTTTGCTAACACTTCTTCGGTCAATTCTTCTCTATTCAAACCTACTTCTAATTCGATAAAGACTTCTTTTTCGTCGATTTCTTCTGAAACAAATTCTTGGACGTGAACGCTGTCATTTTCATAAATTTCGTCCATCAAATTATCCAAAGCATCTTGTTGTTCTTCAGAAAAATCAAGATAATCTTTTCCTACTAATTTAGGATATTTTTTTACTAATTGTGCTTCTGCTTCGTCCATTACTTCCATGTGATATTGAAAATGAGAAGTCATTACAAAAGCGTCAACCAAATATTCTTTGTTATTTTTTTTTGTTACAAACAAAATAGAAGCCGTTTGCAATTCTTCATCTTTATCTTCTTCAGGATTAAAGACAAAAGTTTTTTTTATTTTAGCACATTCAGTGCGTATTTTTTCGATGTATTCTTTCATTATGATAATAAAAATTTATGCAAAGGTATAATATTTTATTCTAAAAACAAAGTTTTGTTTCATTTGATAGAAAAAAACTACTCCTTTTCATTCGTATAATTATTTCTTTTTTTGAAATTCATTATTTTTTTAGGATTGATAATGCGTAAAGGTGCTAAGACAAAAAAACGAAATTGAAGCACTTGGTCATTTTTATTTCTTGTACCTAATACACCAATATTATCCAAATAATTGGTTTGAGGATTTAGAATTGTGCCTTGCAAGCCAATGCCGTAGCCACTTTTTAACCAATAATTGACACCAAGCGAAGTAGGAAAAAAAACAGCAATATTATTATAACTTTCGTCAGCGGCACGCGTATTGAGAAGATTGATTAATTTTTGATTATCTTCATTTTTAGGCGTAAATTGCATCACACCAATACCTTGACTTGCATAAATTGCCCACCTTTTTGTTTTTATAAAATGGTATTTCAGTTCATAATTAAAATTAACCAAAGATGTGCTAAAAAAAGTAACAGGCGCGCCTTGTTCATTAGGTTTCGAAGATTGATAAGTACGATTTTCACCTGTAATAAATCCAAAACTTAGATTGATACGTCCATTCCATTTTTCATTTTTATTAAAACTAATACCAAAATGATACATTGCCGTCCATTTTTGATAAGAAGATAAATCACCATTATAAGCATTGGCACTCAAACCCAAATCCAAAAAAATAGGATATTTTGCAGGTGATAAATCGATAAGATTTGTATCTTTTTTGAAAGCATTAAAAAGACTATCTTCCTCAAATTGTGCTTTTAGTTGTGTGTTGATGATAAACAAATTACACAACAAAATAAAAGTTAGTATTTTATTCTTCTTCATCTTTATTTTCATATTTTTTTGATTTTTTCTCAATTTCTTTTCCTTCTATAACAATTACAAATTCACCTTTTGGATTATTTTTTTCAAAATGTTGATGAAGATTGATTAAAGTATCATTGATGGTTTCTTCAAAAAATTTAGTCAATTCGCGTGAAACAGAAGCCAATCTTTCATTGCCAAAATAAGTACAAAATTCATTCAAAGTTTTGATAATTCGGTGAGGAGATTCATAAAAAACCATTGTTCTTGTTTCTGAGGCTAATATTTCTAATCTTGTTTTTCTACCTTTTTTGACAGGTAAAAATCCTTCAAAAATAAATTTATCCGTAGGAAAACCAGACTTAACTAAGGCAGGCACAAAGGCAGTCGCACCGGGCAAACATTCCACTTTGTATTGATTTTTGAGTACTTCTCTCACTAATAAAAAACCAGGGTCTGAAATCGCAGGCGTTCCTGCATCAGATACAAGTGCAATTTTTTCATTTTTTGCTAATCGCTCAATAATTTTATGAATAGTTTGATGCTCATTAAAAATATGATAACTTTGTAAAGGCGTTTTAATAGCATAATGTTTTAACAAAACGCCTGTAGTGCGTGTATCTTCTGCTAAAATAACACTTACTTCCTTCAAAATTCGTAAAGAACGTAAAGTAATGTCTTCCAAATTACCAATGGGAGTAGGTACTAAATATAAAATGGCTTCCTCTGATTGTTTCATAAGGCAAAAATAAGTAATTTTATCAAAAAAACATAGATTATAGTAAAAAATAGTTTTATTTTTTTGAATACATCAATAAAAAAACTAACTTTGTATTTTAAACACAAAAATTTATGAAAACTATCTCATTTTTTTATTTTGTATTCTTCTTTCCATTTTTTGTATTGGCACAATCCAATAATGACAACGAAGAAAATGACAAAAGCCTTGCAATTTATGGTATTGGCACTGTTCAAATGACTCAATTTAATAATTTTAATACTATTTTACAAGCAAATAATTATGGTACTATGAGCAATACAAACCTCAATATTGGCGGAGGAATAATGCTTAGAAATAACGAAATTTTGGTGCAAGGCGAATTTAGAATGTATAAAAATGAAGTCAAAAATACAACTTCTAATGCAATAATGAATGTAAATTTGTTTCAACTCAATGTAGGTTATACACTTTTTAATCGTGAAAAAATAAAAATCTCTCCTTTATTAGGTGCAGGAGTTGCCAATGCAACGCTCAATGTCGCGCCGATGACTAATACGACCAGTAATTTAGGTGGAATTTTGACAAACCCAACAGGTTTTGGAAAAATAAGTGCGACACAATTTAGCTTACACGCAGCCGTACAAGTAGAAATTTTACCTGTTTATCTTAATTTGAGAGGTGGAAGAAAAGCACGCGGATTAATAGGAATAAAATCAGGTTATTATCTCCCTTTGCAAGATGTAACTTGGAAAATAGGCAGCACAAGTATTACAGGTAGCGGCGGAACACCTATCAATGAAAATGTCAATATGAATTTTGGTGGATTTTATGTGAGTTTGATGGCAGGAATTGATTTGATTAAAAAATAAATAGATTATTATAAAAATAAAAAAATGTTAGAAATACTTTCAAAATGTCCTGTTTGTACGCATAATTATTTTTCGCCTTTTTTGGTGTGTGAAGATTACACAGTTTCAAAAGAGAAATTTCAAATAGTTAGTTGTAAAAATTGTGGTTTCAAATTTACTAATCCGCGCCCTGCGTCAGCCGATATTGCTCGCTATTATCATTCAGATAGTTATATTTCTCACTCGAATACAAAAAAAGGAATATTAGCACAAGTCTATCAAAAAGTAAGAAAAATATCTTTGCAATCTAAATTGAAGCATATTCAAAAAGAATCACAACTTCAAAAAGGAAAAATATTAGATTATGGTTGTGGTACAGGTGATTTTTTGAAAATATGTCAAGACAATGACTGGGAAATCAACGGCATTGAACCCGAAAAAATAGCACGTGAGCAAGCCGAAAGTTTATTAAATACTAAAATTGATGAAAATATCTTCGAAAATCAATTTGAGAACAAACAATTTGATGTCATTACTTTATGGCACGTTTTAGAGCATATTCATTTATTGGACGAAACCTTAACAATGCTTCAAAAATTATTATCACCTAACGGCGTTATTTTGATTGCTGTACCTAATTGTGCTTCTGCTGATGCTCAAAAATGGAAAGAATATTGGGCGGCGTATGATTTACCACGTCATTTGTATCATTTTACGCCACAAACATTGCCCTTACTTCTCGAAAAATACCATATCAAAATTGATAAATATATCGCAATGCCTTACGATTCTTATTATATTAGTTTGTTGAGTAGAAAATATAAAACAGGCAAATTAAATTTTTTGAATGGTTTTTTTGATGGTTTTCAATCTAATCAATGGGCAAAAAAAAACTCACTTAATTTTTCGAGTGTTTTGTATATTTGTTCAAAAAAACAATAAAAATAGTTTTTTTCTGTATCTATTTAGGCGTGAGCGTGAATGCTTACCTCAACAACTGGTGCAAGCGTCCATGCTTGCACGAACCATTATCTTGTGCAAGCGTCCACGCTTGCACAAAGTAAGTAAGCAAGATGCAACGTTTTTCGTCAATGAATGATGTAAAAACCTATCATTTCAACATTCCATTCTCCTTTAATATTCAAATCTGCTTCAATACTTTTTTCTGTCAATATAAAATTATTCCAATCAAATTGTTTTAATTTTCCTTGAATTTTAGCATAAGGAGGCACCAAATAATTTTCTAATTTCTTTTCAATTTCTTTTTTCATTGCTTCAATTTGTTGATTGAGCGGCTCTTCGATGGCTTTTTTGATTTGTTTTTTGATTCTTCCCTTAAACAACCATTCCGCAAAAGCAGGAAAATCACTTTCACCATCTATTCTATAACTAAGTTTTTGAATTTCAATTTTTCCTTTTTTATTGATTGGAATTGCCTCCACAAACATTTTTCCATTGATACTTCCTTTCATTTGCAATTCTACTCCCCAAAGATTATTTTTACCATTATAAATACTAATTTTTTCTACTTTTGATTTGTATTTTTTAAATTCAAATTCTTGTTCACCAAATATTTTTTGCATTTTTTGCTCTGCTAAATTTTTATCAATGAATGTTTTGATTTTTAGTTCTCCAAAGGCAGGTTTTTCGGTCAATAATGTAAAATCAGGTAAAGTTTTATTGTTATTTTTAGGTTTATCTTTGATTGTTCCAACTGCTTTGATAGGAATTTTTAGCCAAGTAAAAAAAGTATCTTTTTGACAAATAAGTGCTGTCATTGCGATATTTTCGGCTTGCATCGAAGCCCAAACCGTATCTTTTTCCCATTCAGAAATAGGCATTGCTGTTTGCATATTATCCCACGCTTCCGTAATTGGTTTTTTCCAAGATAAATGTGGTTTCATTTGGTCGTCCAATTGTTTAGCAAAACCTTCTTTGTTCTGTTCAAGCATTGCATCAGCGATTTTTGCCAAAGGTAATTTCATCAAACCTAAATCCAAGATAGGTTCTTCGAGCCATTCGTGTTTTTCTAAGGTAGTTTTTGTTAATAATTGCCAATTTTTTTCCAACGAAAAAATACTACTTAACCAAACTTTCATAGCAATTTGTTGGTCTATTGGCATAGAAATAGGTATTCCCAAAAAACTTGTTTCCAAATTTCCCTTGATAATCAATCTAAAAGTACTTTCAATATTGATTTTATTTCCTTTCTCTTCTCCTTTTATTTTGATAGGTGCAATTTTGCGGGCAGTAACATCAAAAATACCATAATCACTTTTAAATTTATCATCTCTAAAAACAGTATCTTTTAGTTTTTTATTCATTTCAGTTTCTATTGTCAAAACAGTCAAACGCACTGGAACGCCAATTTCTGACATTTTATGGTTATTTTGTCCATAAAAAATACTGACAAAAGAAATAAAAAACACTAAAAATAAACTATTTTTTTTATTCAATAATGAGGTCATACGATTTTATTTTTTTGTGCAAAGATAACTTTTAAATTTTATTTATAAAAAAATATTTTCAATAAAATCATAAAAAAAGAGTTAAAAATAGAAATAAAGTAAATTTGGGCGATTACGTGCTATCGTGCAAAGCACAGAGCCAAAAAAGAGAGAAAAAACTTCGGAAACCTCGTTTTTCTCTCTTTTTGTCTCTGCAAGTCTGCTTCTATCACTATCGCGAGATACAAAAAAATTTCGATACCTTCAATTAGTTTAAGTATTCGAAAAAAATAAAAAAACAAACTGGCTCAAGAATAGATGGAGTTGCTTGTGTATAGATATTTTTGGTTTGTTAGGATTTTTATTTGATAAATATTTTGTTTGAATAAGAAAAAATATCTACCTTTGTTAAAAATAAAAAAGACGCTTGGACGCAGCATTGTCATTCTTCGAATCAATTAATACAGAGGCACAAGTTTCCGCTTCGCTCAAACTTGAGCCAGTTTTATTTTTTTTTATTTTTTTGCAAGACTTAAACGAGTTTGGGAACCGTAACACGTACATTGCCTAAGTGGTCTTTGATAATACATCAACTAATATTTTATGTATTTTATAACTAAATTCATCTTCTTCTATCATTCCAGGTAAACTTAATGCATATTCCCAAAAATTGTCTAAAACTATAAATACATCAGCACAAGCCGAAACACGAATCCCTTGATCGTTGAGAAATTCATTTGTATTGATACGTTCACTTTTTTTTTTTCCAGTGAAGCAGTTAATAAAATACAAGATTCTCCATTTTGATTTGGATTGTAGCCTTTCTCATCGTGCCAATTATATAATTGTTGGTCTTTAGCAATGAATAAAGTTTGAGATTTATTGGGAACATCATCATATATTTCAATAATAGGATTTTCCCAGCCAATTTTTTTTAATTCATTTAAAAACTTATCCTTTATTTCAAATATTGAAACATAAGAATAATAAACATAATCAACACTTGTAAACATAGATTTTTATAGATTTATTTTTTAGGAGTTTCTCACCCCCAACTGGTTTAAGTGTTCCAAAAAAATAAAAAAATACACTGGCGCAAGTTTCAAAAACTTGTGCCTCTGTATTTAATAGAAGTCTCCAGACTTCAGTCATTCGAAGAATGACAATACTGCGTCCAAGCGTTTTTTTTATTTTTAACAAAAGTAGGTATTTTTTCTTATTCAAACAAAATATTTATCAAAATAAAATCCTAACAAACCAAAAAATACGCCCAAACTAACGCGTTTTCCACTCTCCGAGTGGTGAAGTCTGGAGACTTCTATCAATACAAAGATTTAAGTTTCCGCTTCGCTCAAACTTGAGCCAGTGTATTTTTTTTATTTTTGTAACACTTAAACCAGTTGGGGAGGGGTACAAAAATAATACTTTATTTTTTGGAATAATAAAATATTAACAAAAAAAACTTGTTATTTAAAACTATTCCAAGTTTTGTAAAGTAAAACTTGGAATAGTTTTTTTGAAGATTTACATTATACTTTTCCTACCATTTCACTATGTCATCAATAGTAACGTGGCTAAAAGTAAAATCATCAAAAAAAGCAACACTAAAAATACGATTTTTGATATAATCCTCCCAAGCAGTCAGTTCTTCGGCAGTTATCTTTGTATCCAATGGCATTCCAAAAGCAACTTCATCGACTTTTCTTGTTTGAGTATTAATATACAAGAACATTATCCAAGCCTCGTCTTTTAAAATGGCTAATCTTTGTGGAGAAAATATAGAAGTAGGGGCTTTGTAGGTATCCCACTCATATTGTGTAGGATGATATTTCATATTAGGCAAACCCAAATCGTATTTATGTCTTGTATTATTGCTATTATATACAAACGCATTTTTATCTGATTGTTGTAAAATCAAATATGTTCTTCCATTCAAGACAATAGGCGTATGTGTAGGAATATCATTGTTAGGAAAAACGGGGATAATTTGGGCATTCACAGTAGAATACCAACAAATGAAGAAAAAAATTAAAAGTATATTTTTCATTATTTTTTTTAAGTTAAAGATTAATTACAAG
>RDZP01000059.1 GCA_004294005.1 Cytophagia bacterium | reverse complement strand
AACCTAATACCAGACCTTTTGCAAGAAATAATTACAAATAAGTAATGTAAAATATTAAAAATCAATGTTTTATAAAAAAAATAATAATTACAAATTAAGAAATAATATTATTGTCAATACTTCTACTGCTAATGGTGGAGGTTTTACGGTTGCACACAGAAGGGCTGATACAAATAATGAAAATTTTTCTACTGCCTCTAATAATAACTTGTTGTATGCAGGTGTCCCAAGCGCAAGCAACCTAATCATGTACAATAGTACAGCGTCTTATTCAACGCTTGCAAGTTATCAAACGCTTATGGGTACACGTGAAAGTGCCTCTGTTTCGGAACTTCGTACTTGGCAATCTACCGCAGGCTCAAGTGCTGATTTCTTGAAATATAGCACAACAGTAGCAAGTTTGGCAGATGGTACAGGCGCAAATATTCCAAGTTACACAGATGATTTTATTGGTACAGCCCGCAATGCTACCACGCCTGATATGGGTGCGTGGGAATTGACTATAGTGCCATTACTTACCATTGCAGATAATACGCTTATAAGTGCAGGTAATATCAATCAAGGTTCTACAAGTAATATTTTGCAAAGTTTCACCATTAGAGAAGGCAATAGAACAAATGCTACTTTGAATACCATTATGATTCCTTTGGTGGGGACATATACAACCTCAGATATTCAGGCAAGTGGCTTAAAACTTTGGCGTACAGCAGGGGCTACCTTTACAAGCCCAACACTTTTATCGAGTGTAAATTCTACATCTTCGGGTTCGGGGGAAACTGCTACTTTTTCATCCTTAGCACAAAGCATTACCAAAAATACAATCGGTTATTTTTGGGTTACTGTGGATATAGACCCTTCCGCAGTAGCACTCAGAACCATCAATGCCAATGCTTTAGCACCTGCCAATGCAGTTTTTGCTTTGGGTACGCCCACAGGTACTGCAAGTGCGGGAGGCACACAAACGATATTAGCAGCAATACCTACTATTGCTTTGGCAAATAGTGGCGCACCTGCACTCGATCCGCTACAAAACACAACCAATGTGGTATTGTATAGAGTAGATTTGACCGTAGGAACTACTACTGCCATACTCAATACTGCACAATTTACCACCGCAGGCACATATATAGCAAGTGATGTAAACAATTTTAAAATATGGTACCACAATAATACGGATTTTATGGTAGGTACGCCTGTTTTAATTGCCACTACAAGCACAGGTTTAGGGGCAGGTTTGCAAAGTTTCACAGGATTAACACGTAATTATCCTATAAGTACAAATTATTTGTTTTTAACTACTGATTTGGTTTGTACTTCTACCATTTCAAATACAATCCTTGTAAATGCGATTGCAAATACCGATTTCACTTTTGCATCAGGCACACCAATAGGTACAGGTTATACAGGAAGTGGTACTATAACTATTAACCTTGCTGCACCTAATAATATGACAGGATTAGGTACTGCACCTACCCTTTCTACAGTAGCATTGAGTTGGACTGCTCCTACAGGCTGTTATAATGAAGTGATGGTAGTTGCCTCGCCTGCCGCCAATACAGGTGGTATACCTACAGGCAATGGCTCAGCTTACACAGCCAACCTTGCCTACACGAGTGGTACAGGTTTTGGCAATGGTTTCGTAGCCTATAAAGGCACTATATCTCCTCAGACCATTACAGGATTAACAAGTGGTGTAACTTATTTCTTTAAAATCTTTACAAGAAATGGCACGAATTGGAGTAGCGGAATAGAAACAAGTGTGGCTACTACGAGTTATTGTAGTGCCTCATCTCTAGGCGTGCCAACTATCAATAGAGTCCAATTAAACACTTTAGATAACACAACATCAGGTTTTGGTTATCAATTATATCCTGCTTCTGGTTTTACAACCACTACACTTGGACAAGGCGTGTCTTATAATATTACACTTACCATGTCGTCCTCTGCTATTACTTCTGTTTGGATAGATTATAATCAAAATGGAATATTTGATACAACTGAATGGGTACAACCTTTCACAACAGGAATGTCAGGTTCAGTACCCATTACTGTACCTATGGGTGCGTCTTTGGGACAAACACGCATAAGGGTGCGTTCTCGTGCTACAGGTTTTGCCAATGGATCTACTGACCCTTGTACAAGTTTTCCTACAGGTGAAACAGAAGACTATGTGGTTACAATTGCACCTCCACCCACATTTACTATAGCTGATAATGGTGTACAAATAACAGCAGGAAACATCATACAAGGCACTACTAATAATATACTTCAGTCTTTTACAATAACTGAAGGAGGGAATAGTGGTGGTTTCTTGAGTCAATTGGCTGTGTCATTGGCAGGTAATTATGTAGCATCTACAGATATAGCTTCAAACGGTTTGAAACTGTGGGGTAATACCACGAATACTTTTGCTACTGCTACTGCGCTTTCTACTAAAACAGGAGCATCAGTAGGGGCAGGCGAAACGATTACTTTCAATGGTATGAACTTTGGCATTACACAAAGCACAACAGTATTTTTTTGGATTACAACTGATTTGCAAGGTGCTGCTACTTTAGGAAATACCACCAACGCCAATACCTATACTTCATCTAATTTTACATTTACAGCAGGTACAAAAAGTGGTTCGGTAAGTGCAGCAGGTACTCAAACCATTGTAGCACCTCCTATATTCTACCTTAGAGCAGGCGGTACTATTACAACTATGAGCGACTGGGGAACAGCCACTGATGGATTATCAGGAACGGTGCCTACTTCCCTCACACAAAGTGGTGCTATTTGGAATATCCGAAACAATGCTACCATTACAAACCCTGCTGCTTGGACATTAGGTTCAGGTTCTAAAATCATAGTAGGTGATGGCTCTACAACTACTAATTTTATACTGCCTTCGGGGGCAAATATTATAGGTACGATTGACGTTACCAATGCAGGAACGCTTACTTTGCAAAATACCACCAATCCAACTTTAGGCGTTTTGGCATCAGGCAGTACAGTTGATTACAATGGGGCAGGGGCGCAAACTATAGCCGTTGCCAATTATAGCAATTTAACTATATCGGGAGCGCGTGGTGGCAATAATGTTACTTTAGCAAGCGGGACGATAGGTGTAAGTAATAATTTCACTGCTATGGCTACAGGAGTAGGTACTTATGTTAATACAGGCAATACAGTAAATTTCAGTGGTGCAGGTATGCAGACTATTCCTGCTATTTCTTACTTGAATATAACCAATACTGGCAATGGTAACCGTACTTTGGCACCGAGTGGTAACATCAGTATTGCTAATTTTTTCACTCCAGGAAGTGGGGCTTACACTGTAACAGGAAGTACGGTTATTTATAATTCTACTAGCTTAACAAGCTATTCATTATCTACTTTTACCTATAATAATTTGGTTATTATAGCAGGAACAGACCCTGATTATTTAATAACAAGTGGTAATACTGTAACCGTTTTAGGCAATTTCCAAGTAAATAGTGGCTTTTTTGCCGTTAGCAATGCTTTATCAGGCACTTCTACATTGAATATTACAGGAGATTGTAATGTAGCGGGTGGATTCTTTGAAATTAGTTTTTATTCAGGCTTGGGTATGTTGAATATAGGAGGTAATCTCAATATATCAGGAAGTGGTGCTATGTATATCTTAGATGATGCAACTTCGCCAAGCACTACAGTAACTGTCAATGGAAACGTTAGTATTTCAGGAACTGGAAGTGTTAACTTAGAGGGAACTTCTTCTGGTTCAGGTGTAGCTATGCTTGTATGTGTAGGCAATTTTAACGTTACAAGCACGTCAGCTTCTGCAGTAGATTTTGGTACAGGAACTGTTACAAATAATGAGTTAAGAATAGGAGGCAATTTCAATAAATCTGGAGCAGGTACATTTACTACAACTTCAACAACTTTTATACCCAATGGTTTTGTATTTAATAAAGTAGGTATTCAGACATTTTTTTATACGGGTTCAAATTCCAATAAAACTTTATTTAGTGTAAACTCAGGCAGTACTGTACAAATGCTTACAGGATTGACACTTGGTAATTCGGGAACTGTAATTTGTAGTTTTACAGTAAATAGTGGAGGAACTTTAGACTTAGGCACACAAGTCATTACAGCAGGAGATGCTATTGACCCTTTATTTACTTTGGCGAGTGGTGGTACTATCAAAACCGCACAACCCTTAGGCTTAACTGCTAACTTCTCAGGCTTTGGAGCATCAAGATTAGTATTAAATTCAGGGGCAAACTACGAATTTAATGCCTCTGTTGCACAAGTTACAAGTGCTTTTGTTACGACACCTACCGCCAATACCGTTAATAATTTAACCATTAATAATGGCACAAACACAAGTAGCACAGGCGTAACACTAAGCAGTAATCTAACGGTAAATGGTGTTTTGAACCCTACCGCAGGTAAATTGACAACAGGAAGTAATGTATTAACTTCACAAGCAGGTAGTGCCGCAGTGAGTCCAAGTTTAGGAAAAGCAACAAGTTATGTAGTAGGAAATATTAGTATTTCTTCTAATGCAGATGGACAAACATTACTATTTCCTACAGGCAATGGTACTTGGTGGGGACCTGCTACATTGGTTACGAATGGGGGAACAGGAAGTACAACTTTTAATGTGAGATATAACAATATATCGCACCCTTTTAACTCTCAACCATTACCTACTACTCCTGAAGTAATTAAAACTGCACTTAATGCGTATTAGGATATTGATAGAACAATTGGCACAAGAAATGCTAATGTGCAATTGTATTGGAATGGGAATTTGGGGCAAATTACAGACCGTACAAAATTACGTTTATTGCACGGTGGAGCAAGTGCATGGGAAAACTATGGTGTTGATAATACTGACGGAAATGCAGCAGATGGTACACCATGTACAAACATACAAGGTTCTATTATCAAAAATACAGTTTCTATTTTTAGTCCGTTCACAATAGGTTCTACTGATGAAGTAAATCCATTACCAATCACTTTACTTTCTTTCACAGGCAATAGACAAAATGAAGGCAATGTTTTATTGAAATGGACAACTGCTACTGAAATCAATAACAAAGGTTTTGAAATAGAACAAAGTACAAACCTACAAAATTTTGAAAAAGTAAATTTTGTAGATGGTGCAGGCAATTCGAACACAATTAAAAATTATGAAATAATTGTCAATAATTCTAATGATGCTTATTATCGTCTAAAACAAGTAGATTTCAATGGTGACTTCTCTTACTCTCCTATTATTTTTATCAAGGGAAGTGAAAATAGCATCAGTGTTTATCCTAATCCTACTACCGAAAAAATAAATATTACCACTTCAAAAGCCAATTTTAATTATAAATTGACGGCTTTACAAGGAAATAATTTATTAGAAGGAAATAGTATTAGCAACACCATAACAATAGATGTTAGCACATTACCAAAAGGTTTGTATTTATTAAATATCATACAAAATGGTAAAAATGTAATCAAAAAAATTATTATTGAATAATTGTTCTTGGTACTATAAATAAAAAACGATTATGATTGTCTAAAAAACAATTATAATCGTTTTTTTATGCTAAAAAAGAGCAATAAATTGATTTATTAATTCAAAAAAAGAAAAATTTATAGTAAACATTTTTAATCAATATTTTTTTTATTTATCTTTGCCAACGATTGCAAAAAAATATTAAATATTATTTAAAATGGTAGATGTAGATATATATGCTTCTGATTTTTTGACAGAAGAACAAAAAGCAGTACGTGATGCAGCACGCGACTTCGCTCAAACAGAACTCTGGGATGGTATCATTGAAAGAGATACAAAAGCTGAATTTCCACACGAAAAAATGAAAAAAATGGTCGAGTTGGGTTTCATGGGAATGATGGTAGAACCTGAATACGGCGGTAGTGGAATGGATACTGTATCTTATGTATTGGCATTAGAAGAGATTTCTAAAGTTGATGCTTCATTAGCAGTGGCAATGTCTGTCAATAATTCATTGGTTTGTTGGGGATTGCAAAAATATGGCAACAAAGCACAAAAAGAAAAATATTTGAAACCATTGGCAAGTGGTGAAAAAATGGGAGCATTTTGTTTGTCTGAACCTGAGGCTGGCTCTGATGCCACTTCACAAAAAACAACCGCCATAGATATGGGTGATTATTATCTATTGAATGGCGTAAAAAATTGGATTACTAACGGAGGTAACGCTTCTACTTATTTGGTCATTGCTCAAACCTATCCCGAACAAAAACACAAAGGTATTAATGTTTTAATCGTTGAGAAAGGAATGGAAGGTTTTGTGATTGGTAAAAAAGAAGATAAAATGGGAATACGTGCCTCTGATACACATTCTTTGATGTTTAATGATGTAAAAGTACCCAAAGAAAATAGAATTGGTGCTGATGGTTTTGGGTTCAAATTCGCAATGGAAACACTTAACGGAGGACGAATTGGTATTGCTGCACAAGCATTAGGTATTGCTGCAGGTGCTTATGAACTTTCTGTCAAATATTCAAAAGAAAGAAAAGCATTTGGAAAACCTATCTCTGAACACCAAGCAATCCAATTCAAATTGGCAGATATGCTTACTTCTATCAATGCGTCAAGACTTTTGACTCTGCAAGCTGCAAAACTAAAAGATGCAGGAATGGATTATGTAAATGCTGCTGCACAAGCAAAATTATTCGCTTCACAAACGGCAATGGACGTAACAACTGAAGCCGTACAGGTACACGGTGGTTATGGATACGTCAAGGAGTTTCATGTGGAAAGAATGATGAGAGATGCAAAAATTACACAAATTTATGAAGGAACTTCTGAAATTCAAAAAATTGTCATTGCAAGAGAAATTTTGAAATAATAAAAAAAAAGAGGCTGTCCGAAAAGTACAGTCTCTTTT
This sequence comes from Cytophagia bacterium, assembly GCA_004294005.1. Taxonomy (GTDB): domain Bacteria; phylum Bacteroidota; class Bacteroidia; order Cytophagales; family Microscillaceae; genus RDXZ01. Next base: position 10,174 of record RDZP01000059.1, on the reverse strand, counting down.
GTGGTGGTGCTATAAATATAATATTTTGCACATCATTGTATTTTTATGCAAAGTTTAGATAGATTATTTTTATATTTTGTAAAAAAAACAAACTTATAAAAATAGATTTTTCTAACATTTGTACAGATAAAATTTAGAAAAATAAAAATCTGTGTGCTTATTGTGATAAATTTCCATATAAAATTTAGTAGAACCTAAAAATAAAAAGATAGAAAACAACCGAAAGTTTCATTTTCTATCTTTTTATCGTTATGTTTTGAATATAAGTTATAACACTTTTATTCCCCTAAAATTTCTAAAATAGGTTCACCACTTGACCCGTTTGGTTTTTGAATATTTAAAATATTGGTAATTGTTGGAGCAATATCTGTAATATTAATTCGTCTTGATGTAGATTTACCCTTAGGAATTTTCCAACCATAAAATAAAATTGGCACGTGAGTATCGTGATTATAAGTAGAACCATGATTGCTTCCCCCCTTTTCATACCAACCTTTGTCAAGCCAATTTGGTTTGAGAGCAATCAATACATCACCACTTCTTTTGTGATAATAACCATTCAACCACATTTGTTGTGCTGCTGTTTTTGCACCTTCTTCTACCAATTCATTTACTGAAAAAACATCAAAAACACCATCAATTTTTCTATAGTGTTCGATAGCCAATTTTTCAAAATCTTCTAATTCTAATTTATTTTGAAGAATTAATTCTTTGTTAAAATAAATATTTTGGTCGTCAAATTTTGCTACCCAATCTCCTTTTCCAAATTTCGTTTCTAAACGCATTTTAAATACTTGACTTTCTGCTTTAAAATCAAAAAAACCTGAAGGAATTTTCATAGATTTCAAAAAATTAGGAGCATAAGAACCTGCATGGTCAGCGGTCAAAAAGACAACATAACTATCCTCCCCTACTTCTTTATCAAGATTTTCCAAAATTTCTTCTAATTCTCTATCCAAACGTAAATACATATCTTGAACCTCAATAGATTGCGCCCCATAGGCATGCCCTGCGAGGTCAGTAGCAGAAAAACTAATTGCCAATACATCAGTTTGATTGTTTTTTCCTAATTTTTCTTCGGTTAATATTGTTAAAGCCATTTCTTTTACCAATGTATTACCAAAAGGAGTAAAACGCAACAGTTCATATACAGGTTTTTTAAATTGATTTTTCTTTGCTTTTTCAATGATGTCAGGCATTACATAAGGAAAAGTAGGCGTATCTTTCCCATTTCCTAATTTTTGTTCAAAATTAGTATTGTCAATGGTGCTTTCAGTATATTTTTCGATAGGATAAAGTGTTTTCCAAGTATCTTTCAGGAATTTATCTGAGAGTTTTTTTTGATTAAATTTTTCTATATAAGTAGGGATTTTATCCATATAATAAGTACTTGTAACGAAATTCCCTGATACTCCATCAAACCAATAAGCTGCATTTCCTGCGTGTCCTGCAGGTAAAACTGCTCCTCTATCCTTCAAAGAAACACCAAATACTTTACTTTTCCCCATAGTAGCAATTTTTAACTCATCTCCAAAAGTATGCATTAATAAATTACGAGGTGAGGCTGCTCCTTCGCCTGCTAACGCCCCTAATAATTCAACATTTGTATCAGTTACACAATAAACTGTTTTATCATTTTCGAACCAGTAGTTACCAACAATGCCATGTGAAGCAGGTGTTGCACCTGTGTAAACGGAAGCGTGACCAGGGGCTGTTTCGGTAGGAGCATAATTATAATGTGCATTTTTACAGTTAAAACCTTGTTTTAGTAAGCGTCTAAACCCACCATCTCCAAATTTTTCACTGTATCTGCTCAAATAGTCATAACGCATTTGGTCAATTACTATTCCAACAACTAATTTAGGTTTTTCATTATTTTGTGCCAATAATGATGAATAATATGAAAAGATGATGTAGAAAATAGTTATTATTTTTTTCATTTTAAAGTATTTTTTTAGAATATAATAAGGAATAGATAAATAAATAGGATATAGTTGATAAAAAAACAAAGGTAAATAAAAGAATTGATAACACAAATAATTATCAAAAATAAATCAAAAAAATGAAGTAAAAATTTGTATTTTTCAATTATTTTAACTAACTTTATACAATATTAAACGCTATTCTTAAATATTTTTATGAAAATTATTACTTACAATGTCAATGGTTTGAGAGCAGTTATTCAAAAAGGATTTGTTGAATGGCTCAAAGCAACACAAGCAGATGTAATTTGTTTGCAAGAAACAAAAGCTTATTCTTCTCAAATTCCACTTGTTCTATTCGAAGAATTGGGTTATCAAACTTATTTTCAATCGGCAGAAAAAAAAGGATATTCAGGGGTTGCTATTTTTACCAAAAATATGCCTAAAAAAATTACAAAAGGCTATGATTTACCTTCTGAAATAGATGATAATGAAGGTAGAATTATCAGAGCAGATTTTGAAGATTTATCAATTTTGAGTGTCTATATGCCTTCTGGTTCGAGTGGAGAGGATAGACGTGATTTTAAGATGAGATGGAATCGTAATTTTCATCAATATATTCAAATGCTTAAAAAAGAAATTCCTAATTTATTAATTGTGGGTGATTATAATATTTGCCATCAGCCTATTGATATTCACAATCCGAAAGCAAATATGAAAACATCAGGTTTTTTGCCTGAGGAAAGAGAATGGTTAGATAGTTTTTTTGAAAGTGGTTTTGTAGATACTTTTAGACACCTCAACAAAGAACCACATAACTATACTTGGTGGAGTGCGTGGGGAACAGCACGAGAAAAAAATTTAGGTTGGCGTATTGATTATCAAGCAATTAGTTCACATTTGATTGATAGACTTCAAAGAGCAGTGATTTTGAATGAAGTAAAATTTTCAGACCATTGTCCTGTTTTGATTGAAATTGAATAAGGTGGTTTGATTGAAATTGAATAAGGTGGCATAAATGCCACCACTATACATAATTTAACATTTTTGATGTAAAAAGGTGGCATTTATGCCACCTCAAACAGTTTTTTTGAAGATTTACGCAGTTATCATTTAGGTTTGTCATATTTTTAAATATGTGGCAAACTTAATTATTTGATAATGAATACTTTGTCGTAAAAAAATCAATTTAAGTTATCGCTCAAAAGACCAAAATGCCCAAATTGTACTAACCAATTTTTTGGTAATTTCTTTTGAATGTATTGTTGTCTTAGTTGATAACCCAAAACACCCGTTGCACTCGCACTCCCAAAACCCCAAGAAACTCGGCAAGAGGGCAAAATAATATCATTTTTTTTGAAAATATTACTTATCCAATCAATACAATTATAGTTTTCCAAATCATAAATAGGCATCGGAACACTCTGCTCAAGAATAGTATGTTTGAATTTAAAAAAATTATCTTCTGAAAAAGGAATCGTAATTTTTATTGTAAATTTTTGCCAATCTTCTCGCTCCAAAGTAGCACCCGAAAGTGTATGCCAAGGATGAGCAATATCAGAAGGCCAAAAACCTAAACTACGCCTTATCATAACATCATCTTTCAAAGTTTGTTCTAAGGCAATATAAACGTGTCCAATTTTTACAAAAAAATAGCCAATACTACTATTAGGTGCAGGTTCATAGAGATATAAAATAACATTATATCTTATAGTTGTACTATCTTTTTTTATATTTTTAAGGTATGTATGCAAATATTCTCCAACTGAATAAGCATCTGGATAAGAATAACTTAATAATGTAGAAGACAAAAAGAAAGCAACATATTCTTTTTCAAGTCTATTTTTAGGATTGGTTAGACAAATATTTTCATCTGTTAATTCATACTCTATTTCATTGATTTTCTTACCATTGAAATATTTAAAACCTTCAATTTGTTTAAAAAAAGCATCAAAAACAATAAAAAAACCTGTATAATCACCTACTATTTTTTTATCATAACCCAAATTTTGTAAAAATGCAATTTGATTTCTTTTTAAAACTCTTTCATCAGCTACATAACAAATATATTCTTGCTTATATACAAAAGAATTACTATCTAAATAAAAAACTAAAAACTCACCTATTCCCCAAAAAGAAATTTTGTTTTTCAAAGAAACAATAGGAACAACTAAATGAGATTGTTTATTAAGATGTTGAAAAAAACGTGCTTTTTCCCATTCACATTCTTTTTTTGGAAAAAAAATAGAAGCATAATAATTTTTTTTAATTTGGGATAATTGTTTTTTTTGTTGAGAATTAAGTAAATTAGCATCAATATTTGTTTTTGGATCTATTTGATGACAACTATTACATACAAATAAAAAAATAAAGAAATAAAAAAATTGTATTTTTGTTGGGTTTTTCATAAAAATTTAGGTCTTTTATTGTTGATAAGGTCAATTTTACAAAGTCATCGATACGCAAAGATAAAATAATATTTCATAAAAACAAAGAGTGCATTTTATTTCAAGTATATGACTGAATGATATTACAACAAAAATATCATTTTTTTAACTCTTTTTATATTTTTTAAAATTTTAGAAAAATAAAATCGGTTCAAATCCGTAAAATCTGTGTTATCCGCGTGCCTCCTGCGACAAATTTTCGTATAAAATTTAGTAGAACCATATTTTTTTAATAGAGAACTTCAGAAATTCAAAAAAAATAACTAATTTTGCAAATTATTACTAAATCTTAAAAAATATGCCATTTACACAAGCTACAATCAAAGGACTCTATATTTTTGAACCTCGTTTATTTCCTGATGAGCGTGGTTATTTTTATGAAAGTTTCAACCTAAAACAATTTTCAGAAGCAACAGGTTTTGAAGGGAATTTTGTTCAAGACAATCATTCTTACTCTACTTATGGCGTAATGAGAGGTTTACACTTGCAACTTCCACCCAACGCACAATCAAAACTAATTAGAGTCGTACAAGGTGAAGTTTATGATGTAGCAGTAGATTTACGTAAAAAATCGGAAACTTATGGTCAATATTTTGGTGTAATATTATCTTCAGAAAATAAAAAGCAATTTTTTATTCCACAAGGATTTGCACATGGATTTGTTGTTTTAAGTCAAACCGCAGAGTTATTATACAAATGTGATAATTATTATGCACCTCAATCTGAATCAGGAATTTTATACAATGATGAAGACATTAATATAGATTGGAAAGTTCCTGCCGAAAAAATGATTGTATCAGGAAAAGATTTATTACTCAAAAAATTAAAAGATACACAAATTAGTTTTTAAAATTATGTTCATTCAATTTTGGAATTATTTAGAACGCAAAGGATTGATACAATTTAGTAAATTTGCTTTGGTGGGTGTAATAGGTGTTATTTTCGATTTAAGTTGTATCAGATTATTGCAATATTTTGGCTATGATGACGAAACAATTATTCGCCTCAATCCTTTTACGTTCATTCTTTCTTTGATTTTAAATTATATTTTGAGCCGTATTTTTGTATTTACGCCCGGTCGTTATAGTCCTAAAAAAGAATTTTTATTATTTTGTGTAATAGGAACTATTGCTTTATTTATCAATCAAGGCATTATGAAAGTTGCTTTTGATTATTTTGGATTACCTCAAAAAGTATCTATTTTAAATATTATTTACTTTTCTAAATTAGAATTATCCAAACTAATTGCTATTGTTTTTACTGTTTTATGGACTTTTGTAGCAAAGAAATTTTTTGTATTCAAAGGATAACAGACAAAATATAAAAAAGTTTTGACTATTTTCCAAAAACTTTATAAGCACCATAAGCATTTTTCATTTCAAAAATACTAATTCTTAATACAGTATAAACAGGAATTGCTAATAACATTCCTAAACCACCTGCAATGGTTGCACCCGCAAAAATAGACATAAATATTTCCAAAGGGTGTGCTTTTACGCTCTTAGAAAAAATAAAAGGCTGTGTTATCAGATTATCAATAGCAACAATTGGCACAAAAACCAATACTAATTTGAATAGCATAAAACTATAATCATTGAGATGTGTAATGTTTTCTATTTGTTTGGTAGAAATAATAACAAAGATTGTAAACAAAAAGCCAATCAAAGTCCCTAAATAAGGCACTAAATTGATAAAAGCCAAAAAAACTGCAATTGTTAATGCGTATTTGATACCTGCAATACTCAAACCAATCGCCATCATCATAAACATCAGACTAATTTGAATTAACAAGCCTAATAAATAATTACCCAATGTTTTTTCAATTTTATACAAAGTAGTTACTACCATTTCAAAATAGGCATTAGGTACTAAAGATAAAAAACTTCTTCGTAATAAATCTTTTTCGTAGAGAAGAAAAAAAGTAATAAATAGAATAGATACAATATAGATAAGAATAGAACCTGTAATTTTTAGAATGTCTTGTAAAATTGAAGCTAATCTCAAATTTTCAGCAAATTTTATTCCTGCTTGTGTAATTTCTTTGATTAAAAAACCTTCCTTTTTATCATTATAAAAATATTGAATGACAAATTTTTCTATATTTTTAATAGGGATTTCTAAGGTTTCGACAATATCCCAATAATTTAATGCACCTAAGACACTGATTTGCTCAGCAATCAATGGCACAAACAATAATCCAAACAAAACAGGAAACAAAGCCAAAACAATCAAAGCCAAAAGAACTGCCAACCCACGTGGAAAATGCCTTCCAAAAATCACCCAACGGCTAAAATAATCAGTTACAGGGCGTAAAATAGAAGCAATTACAACAGAAATCAATAAAAAAGATAATAAGTTACCAAATACTGTCAGCAATATCCAGATACCAATCAAGGTTATTAGCAATGGAAAAATGTATTTTCGCATATAAATATCAGATAAAAAGTGGATTATAGTTCCATTCATTAAGGCTTATAAATAAAAAACTGCTTTTTTTACGAGCAGTTTTTTTATTTCAAAAGCACTTGACAAGACTTTCTTAATACAAAGGTAGTATATTTAATTTGATTTACAATTAAATTATCAAAAATAATTTCGAAAACTTTTTTGATTTCAAAATAAATCACTAACTTTGAAGGAAAATATAGTTCAATCTAAAAAGTATGATAACAATTAAAATTCAAGTTGAAACTGAAAAAGTAGAAGCATTAATGCTATTACTCAATGAATCAGGGCTTGTAAGTGATGTGGAAGTAGTCGAACCAACTACCAATATTTCATCAAACGAAGCGGTTATTCCTGATGTGGTTGTACCTGTGATTGCTCCCGCAGTCGTAACACCTACTCCAGCGCCTGTGGTCGAAGAAGTAAAAATGCCTGAAATAAAAGTAGAATTAGCAGATTTTGAGGATAATACTTTAAGACCTATGACAGCCACAGAGTTCTATAAAAAAGTAAATGCTTCTAATTTAGCACAAAAAGAAAAAAGATTATTTTCACAAAATTTTATTGAAAAGGAGGTAGCATCATGGTAACTGCAAAAAAAGTAATTTGGACAGAAACAGCCAAAAATGACTTGAAAAATATCCATAATCGAATATTTTCGAGCAAATCACCACAACACGCAAAAGCATTAATGAGTATGATTTTGGCAGCTACAGCAGCATTAGAAACAAAGCACGACTTAGGTATTCCTGAAAAAATGTTGGCAAGGGAATCAGACCCTTACAAATTTTTGACCGTAGCCCATTATAAAATAATTTATAGCATTGTGGGTGATGATGCAGTTGTAGAAATTATTTATCATCAAAGACAAGACGCTGTAGTATAATGCAAAAACGACCACAAACACTTTCAGAAGAATACTTGAACGCAGGCACGCATGCTATTGGAGTTTTATTTGTTTTGATAGCAATGCCTTTTTTGATTATTAATAGTTTTCATACACAAATTTACTTTTTGGGTATTGGTATGTTAGTTTTCGCTTTTGGAATGCTATGTTCTTATAGTTCTTCAACTTTATATCATTTTTATCAGAATCCTATTATCAAAACAAAACTAAAAATATTTGACCATATTAGTATTTTTCTTTTGATTGGTGGTACTTATACTCCCATAGTTCAAAAATATACAGATTTTTATACAGCTTTGATTTTTTTGATTGTGATGTGGAGTTTGATTTTAGGAGGAGCTATTTTAAAATTATTTTTTACAGGAAAATATAAAATTGTTTCTACTATCTTGTACGTAATGTTGGGTTGGATGGTCGTTTTTATTGCACAACCTTTATCTTTAACAATGCCTTTAGTTATTTTCTATTGGATTTTAGCAGGTGGATTATCTTATACCATTGGGGCAATATTTTATTTGAATGATGGAAAAATTCACTATGGACACGCTATTTGGCATTGTTTTGTATTATTTGGTTCAATTACCCATTTTATTGCTATTTATAAAAGTGTAGGTAGTGGTATTTAATTATTTGTTTCTGTTATATAAAAATGGAGTAAAATATTTAATTTATTATCAACTGATTTAATTTTTGAACGGTCAGACCTCCGTTTTACTATGGTATAGACCGTTCAAAAAACTAAATCGTGTAACACCAGCTAAGTAGTTAAAAAGTTATAGCATAGTCAATCTTATTTTCGTTTGTTTGTAATATTTTTTTTTATATTCAGTAATAGAATTAAAAATAAAATATTTAAACGTATGAAAAATAAATTTGTTTCATTTTTAGTCATTTACTCTTGTATAATGATTAACCTTTTTGGACAAGCTGGCTATTCCTCATCATCTGTAAGCCGCACAAAAAATAATTCAAACATTCCAAAACCTACAGAAGTCGTAGTCGAAGAATATATGAATTACCATCTACATCAAATACCTCTGCCCGAAAAAAATGAAGAAAATGTAAAAATTGATTTGCGTTGGGGCAACAACAAACCAAAAGAAAATCAAAATATCCTTCAAATTGGCATTGCTACTGCCAAAAAAAATAGCAATGAAAATATTTTACCTATAAATATTTGTTTGGTGATTGATAATAGCGGCTCGATGGGTGAATACAATAAATTAGAACGAGTAAAAACCGCTCTCAAAACTTTTGTAAAGCAATTAAGACCACAAGATGTATTGTCTATCGTTAAATTTAGTAGTAATGCACAAGTTGTAATTCCTGCCCAAAGAATCGAAACAATAGATTATATCCTACAAAAAATAACAGAAATACGCACAGAAGGTGGTACAAATATTCATGATGGTTTGATGGTTGGATTCAAAGAAGTAGAAAAAAGAATCAATATGAAAGAGTATGTTCATCGTGTTATTTTATTGACTGACGGCATCGCAAGTGCAGGTATTACATCACCTGAAGCAATAGAAGCAGACGCAAAAAAATTCATTGATAAAGGAATTTATCTTTCAACAATGGGCGTAGGAAGCAATGTACAACAAGAAATGCTTACTAATTTGGCAAAAAAAGGCAAAGGACAATCTCATTTTTTAGGTGATGAAGAAGATATTGAAAAAGTATTTGTCAAAGAATTACAAAGTCTTTTTTCACCTGTTGCTGAAAATGTAAAAGTTACTATCGAATTGCCTGAAAAATTCAATCTTACTCAATTTTATGGTTATGACAATCAACAAAAAGCAAATCAAACCATCACCATTGCTTTAGATAATATGAACAATGGATTGACACAAATTATGATGTTAGAAGGTTATTCTGATAAAAAAATAAAAGAAAATATCATTGTCAATATTACTTATTATGATGTGCAAAAGAAAAAAAATATCACACAAAAACATACAATAAAAGTGCCTTTTGTAAGCACTGAAACCATCACCAAAAATGCAGATGATAATTATTTTGAAGGGTATGAAAAATTTAAGTCGCAATCTTTGCAAATCAAAGACAAAGAAGTACGAAAAAATTATGTCATTACTAAATTAGCATCAGCCATTCAACGTACAGCAAAACTCAATATGGAAGGTCAAAAAGAAAAGGCTTTAAAATTGAACGAAGGAAATCTAAATTTAGCCAATGAATATTATGAAAAAGATGCTGACGTGATGCGTGTGGTGAATATTTTGAAAGGCTATCAAAATGTGTTATTAGCAACACAACAATATGATGAAGATTAGTATTAAAAAGAGTAAATTATTGATAATCAAGTATTTATTGATATTTTAAAACATAAAAACATTATTTAAAATAGGGTGCAAGCGTCTATTCTTGCACCCTATTTGTTTATATTTTTAATTATGATTAAAATAGTATTACTAATTTTTCTTTTGGATACT
>RDZP01000058.1 GCA_004294005.1 Cytophagia bacterium | reverse complement strand
CTTGCAGAGACAAAAAGAGAGAAAAACGAGGCTCTGCGAGTTTTTTCTCTCTTTTTTGGCTCTGTGCTTTGCACGATAGCACGTAATCGCCCAAAATTATTTTAATTTTCATTTCCCATACAAATCTTAGCAAAACTAATTTTCATCTATTCACAACTAACTATTTTGCTATCAAATTCATATTTTTTTGGAATATAATTATTTTAGATTTATCTTTGCATTATCTTAAAAAATAAATAAAGATATAAAAAAATACAATAAAAAAAAACAAATATGCAAGAAAAAATAAAATTAGATACAGTAGAAGAAGCAATAAAAGCCATCAAAAACGGTGAATTTGTAATCGTAGTTGATGATGAAGACAGAGAAAACGAAGGAGATTTTATTTGTGCAGCAGAATGTATCACTCCCGAAAAAGTGAATTTTGTACTCAAAGAAGGGAGAGGTTTGCTCTGTGTCGCTATCACAGAACAAAGAGCAACCGAATTAGAACTAAATCTAATGGTAGGACAAAATACGGACCCAATGAAAACAGCTTTTACGGTTACTGTTGATTTATTAGGCAATGGGTGTACGACAGGTATTTCGGCATACGATAGAGCAAAAACAATTTTGGCTTTGGCAGATAAAAAAACAAGCCCCGCAGATTTAGGTCGTCCTGGACATATTAACCCATTAAAAGCAAAAGAAGGTGGCGTTTTGAGACGTACAGGACATACGGAAGCAACTGTTGATTTAGCAAAATTAGCGGGATTCGAACCTGTAGGCGTTTTGATTGAAATTATGAATGAGGACGGAACTATGGCGCGTTTACCCCAATTAAGAATTTTAGCGGATAGATTAGGGCTCAAATTGATTTCTATTGAAGATTTAATTGCCTATCGTTTGAGAAATGAAAGTTTAATAACCAAAGAAGTGGACATAAATATGCCAACTGAATGGGGAAGTTTTAAACTGACAGCTTATAGACAACTCAATACGGGAGAATTGCACTTAGCACTTACAAAAGGTACTTGGGAAAAAGGAGAAGCAATTTTAACACGTGTTCATTCTTCTTGTATGACAGGTGATATTTTTGGTTCTTGCAGGTGTGATTGTGGCCCTCAACTTCATAAAGCAATGGAAATGGTAGAAAAAGAAGGACGAGGTGTGATTTTATATATGAATCAAGAAGGGCGAGGAATTGGATTGGTAAACAAACTAAAAGCATATCAATTACAGGAACAAGGAATGGATACTGTGCAAGCAAATCAAGCATTAGGCTTCAAAATGGACGAAAGAGATTATGGTATTGGAGCACAAATTTTAAGAGATTTGAATGTTACAAAATTAAAGTTAATGAGTAATAATCCTAAAAAAAGAGCGGGTTTGATTGGTTATGGTCTAGAAGTAGTTGAGAGAATTCCTATTGAAATTGCATCTAATGAACATAATGAAAAATATTTACAAACAAAAAGAGATAAATTAGGACACGAAATTTTACAATAATTTTTTTTATAAATTCTGATAACTGCGGAAATATTCAAAAAAAGTGTTTGAGGTGGCATAAATGCCACCTTTTTACATAAAAACATATCCAATTATGTATAATGGTGGCTGCAAAGTGTTTTAGAGATTTCTACAGTTATCAATATTTTATGATTTACAATGTATTTTTATATTTTTTTCTGCTTCTTTTGAGCCTTTTTTTTCTGCGATTTTCCAATCTTGACATGCTTCTTCTTTTTGATTAAGTTTGATTTTTACGTTTCCTCTTTCTTCATACATATAAGCATTATCAAGCCCAAAAGCAACCGATTGGTTAAAATCTATCAAGGCATTTTCAAACTTTTCTAAGGCAATAAAAGACAAAGCACGATAATAAAAAATAATTCCTACCTGTTTTTTTTGTTGTACATCAATAAGTTTTAAAGTGGCAGAAAAGTAATTGATAGCTTCTTTATAATTTGTTTTTTTGTGTAATACTTTTGCTTTTTGTGTCAATGCTTGATAATAATATTGCTGATTTGCTTCTCCATTTTCAATAATTTTGTCGTACATTTCTATTGCTTTATCAAAATTTTGGTTGGTGAAATAATGATTTCCTTTATCAAATATTTTGAGCATCATTGCATTGGTTTGATTTTTTCCACACAAACTATTGAATAAATATTGTGCTTTTTTATCCTCTAATTGAGCCGCTTTTTGGTAACAATCGCATATTTTTTTAGTCATTTCAATATCATCAACATTATTATTTCTTAACGAATCTGTAAGGAGTTCGCCTATTCTTCGATAAGGCAAAAACCAATTAGGTTGTTGTAATGAAGCTTTTGAATAATATTTGATAACAGTAGAATAGTTATATTTTATTTTTTTTGTATTTTTATTTATCAATGTTTGTAATTCAGCTATCATCAAAAAATCAATTGCTTTTTGTTGAAGATTGCTGGCAGTAGCAAATTGTTTGATTGCCTGTTCATATTTTCCTTGATAAGTCAAAATCATTCCTTGTTCTGTATAAAACCGATTTTCATTGGGTTTTATTAATATTCCTAACTGATAATCTTTCAAAGCCTCTTCATATAGACCTAATTTTGCTTTGGTTTGTCCACGCCAAATCAATGATTCGATATTACTCGAATCAGTCATAAAAGCACGATTAAAATTCCTTAATGCTTCATAATAAGTTTTATTTTTGAAATATAACTCTCCTGCTTCTATGTATTCGCCTGCAGTTTGTGCAGTTACCAAAGATGATGATATTAATACAAAATAAAAAATAAATAGTTGGATAGTTTTTTTCATATTTTTGAAAAACAATAGTATTACAATAAAAGAAATTAAATCTTTTTTAGTGTAAAAGATTCAATGCTTATTATAACAATCATTTTGCCAATTCTATTTTAAATGTATATTGATGTCATTTTAAATATTTTTTTTATATTTTTATTAGTAATATTCGAGGATTATAAGTTTGTTGTTGTCTTCAAAAAGTCTTTTTTTTTGCAAATAGACTAAAGAAAGAATTTATACGATTGTATAGTTTTTATGCAATGGTAGAGTAAATTTAAAAATACTTCCTTTTTCAATTTCACTTTCTACCCATATTTGTCCACCATTTTTTTCTATCATTTCTTGACACAATAAAAGCCCTAATCCAGTTCCTTTTTCTCCTTTTGTCCCTTTTGTAGTAAAGTGTAAATTCTTTTTAAATATTTTTTGTAATGTTTCGGCATTCATTCCAATCCCTGTATCCTTGATGTTGATTTGGACATGATTCTCTTTTATTTCATAACTTATCAATATTTCACCATTACTACCTGTAAATTTAAGTGCATTCGCAATAAGATTTCTAAAAACAAGATTGATTTGTTCTAAATCTGCCCATATTATGAGAGAATTAGGTAATTTATTTTTCAGAAATATATGTTTATTTTCCGCTTTTTCGGCAAAGAGATCAAAATTTTTGGTAGCCAATTCATATAAATTTATCGTTGTTGGTTTTGTTTCTATTCCTTGCATTTGTGCATCTGCCCAAAATAATAAATTATTCAACATTGTATAGACGTTTTCGACACTTTCAAGTAATCTTTCTGAAATATTATCAAAATCTTCTTTATTGATTAGGTTATCTAACATCAAAGAAAGTACGGATTTAACCGAACCAATAGGTCCTCGTAAATCGTGTCCAATGATAGCAAATAATTTATCTTTTGTAGCATTAACTTCTGTAAGTTGTTGGGCTTGCAAATAGATTTCCTCCCTTTGTTTTGTCATCATTTCCTTTGCTTTCTTTTCTTTTTCTTTTGAACGAAAAATAAAATAGGCGAATAAAATCATAGAAAAAAATCCTGCTAATATTAAATAAATGATATATTGTTGAAATAGTTTTGTGTCTTGTTCTTTTAAGAGTTCTAATTTTCGGGCTTTATTTTCAGCTTGCAATTTTTGTTCGACAGCAACATATTTATCCAATTCTAATTGTTTTGTTTGGGCAATCGTCTTCAAACTATCTGCTTTGTGTTTATTTTTTTCGGCACTTGCCAACATAACATATTTTTCAATTTCTGCTTGTTTTTCTATGGCAAGTCTTGCATTTTTTTGCCTTTGTGCTTCTATATTTTGTAATTGAGCATCTTTTTTCAATATTTCTTGGTTTTTGTTGAGAATTTCAATTTCTTTTTCTTTTTTTTCTAAGGCTATTTTTGATTCAAGATTAGCAATTATTTTTGTATTTTTTTCATTGAATATAGAATCCTTCATAGCAACAAAATATTCGTTGTATTCCAATGCTTTTTTATAGTCTTCTTTGTGTTTATAAAGTGTAAAAAGATTATTATGTGCATTTTTTATTTCTGCAAGTGCCTTTATTTCTATAGCTAATTGAAGACTTCTTTCAGCATACTCTATACCTTTATCATAATTTTTTTTAGATGCTTCTGTTCTTGCTAATCCTAATAAAGAATAAGTTGCTCCCCATTTATTTTTGATTTCTTCATTAAGAAGTAGTGCTTTTTGATAAGATTGAGCAGAATTTTCGTTGTTTTGTAACTTATGATGAATATCTCCTATGTTATTGAGTGAAATTGCCTGCCCTCTTTTGTCATTGGTTTGTTCATAAATTTTTAGGCTTTTGTTGTAATAATCCAAAGCACCTGTTAAGTTTCTTTCTTGCAAATAAATATTACCAATATTATTAAAACAAGAAGCCTGTCCTTTTTTATCGTCAATTTCTTCTCTTATTTTCAGACTTTTGGTAAAATATTCTTGTGCTAAAAGAATATTATCTTGGTTAAAATATACAATACCAATATTATTAAAAATGTAGGCTATATTTTTTTTACTTTTTAGTTCTTCAAATAATTTTAGCCCTTTAAAATAATATTCCATAGCTATAGGATAATTGCCCAAGTTTTTATACACGTTTCCTATATTTGCCAAAGTATTTGCAATATGGTTTTTGTTATTGATTTTCTCTGAAAAAGATAAGGACTTTTGATAATATTCCAGAGCAGAAAGATAATACCCTTGAATATCATAAATTACTCCGATATTAGCCGTCATTCTTGAAAGCAAAGTATAATCTTTTATATCATCAATAAATGGTATTGATTTTTGATAATATTCTAAAGCCAATTTATAATTTGATTTTGAATAGTAAGATTCTGCAAGATAACTCAAACTGTATCCTTGTCCTTTTTTGTAATTTAATTTTTCACTTAAAGCAAGTGTTTGATTAGCAAGTACAATGATTGTATCTGGTTTATCTTGATACAAATTGATGATTTTATGTATTATTGTGATTTTAGAGGTATCGCTTTTGGCTTGCTTGTATAAAGTCATCAGACTATCAACACTTTTTTTATTTTGCCCATATACATAATAAGAACATACCATTAGCCAAAAAAAGAGAAAGAATATTTTTTTGATAGGTTCACTTATAAATTGTAATAAATAATTAGACAATGTCAAAGGATAGTTTTATTTATACTTGTAAAAAAACACACAAATAACGCATATTTTAGGCATTTAAACCAATTTTTTTAATTCTTTTTTATACTTTTATTTGTAGTCTGTTACTTAATAAACAATAAAGTAACAAAAATAAGTAATTTTTAGTTTGTTTCAAAAAAATAAATTTTAAAAATAATGAAGAAAAATAAACAATATATATATATTTGCAATTTAATTTAAAAATAAATACTATAAAAATAAATATATCACAAATTACGATTAAAATTATGTTCTTAAATATTTTAGAAAAAAAAGAGAAAGAAGCTTATTTTGCTTTGGCAAAAAGACTTATTAATGCTGATAATCAAATTATGCATCAAGAAGATGTATTGATGAGAGCAATGCAACAAGAGATGCAATGGGATGTTGAAAAACTATTGCATCTATCTGATAATCTATCTATTAAAGAATTATGTGATGTTTTTGTTGAAAAAAGAACACGTGTTTGTGCAATTATGGAATTGATTGGCATTGCTTTTGTCGATGGAGAATTTGTGAATGTAGAACAAGAACTTATTTATGAAATAGGCGAATCTATGCAAATGGATAAGGAGGAGATTAATATGTATATTGATTGGGCAAAAAGAGTATATGGTGGATAATCAAAATCAATTTCCTGTTGATAAATTATTAAATTGGTACGAAAAAAATAAAAGAGATTTGCCCTGGAGAACAACCAAAAATCCTTATTTTATTTGGCTTTCGGAAGTTATTTTACAACAGACACGTGTCAAACAAGGTTTACCTTATTATGAAAAATTCGTTCATAATTATCCTACTATTGAGCATTTAGCAAAAGCCTCTGAAAGTGATGTTTTGCGTTTGTGGCAAGGATTAGGCTATTATTCACGTGCAAGAAATATGCACAAAACTGCACAAATAATTACCCAAGATTTTAATGGCATTGTTCCTAATAATTATAAAGATTTGTTACGCCTCAAAGGTATCGGTAAATATACAGCCGCCGCTATTGCTTCTTTTGGTTTTAATGAAAATGTGGCAGTTTTAGACGGCAATGTGTACCGCGTTTTGAGTCGTTTTTTTGGTATTGAAACTGACATATCAAGCCCAAAAGGTGAAAAGGAATTTAGAGAAATCGCTGAGAATATATTACCCAAAAATGAAAAATCATCTATTTTTAACCAAGCAATTATGGAATTTGGTGCTTTACAATGCACGCCACAAAGCCCTGATTGTCTTTTTTGTCCTTTGGAAAGTGGATGCAAAGCATTAGCAAAAGGAAAAGTAAACGAATTGCCTATCAAATTAAAAAAAATAAAAATAAAACAGCGTTTTTTTAATTATTTTATTTTTGAATATGATAATAAAATTGCAATGAAACTAAGAGTTGATAAAGATATTTGGCAAGGTTTGAATGATTTTTATTTGGTAGAGAATGATTCGATATTTGATAAAAACACTTTAAAAAACATTGATTTTATTGGTGATTATTCAGAAAATATTAGATTGGTTTCAAAAATTTATACACATATTCTTACGCATCAAAAAATTGATATTCGTTTTTTTCATATTGTTATCAAAGAAGAAGAAATGAATAAATTAACGGCAAAAAACTATCAATTTTATACAAAAAGTGAAATTGAAGATTTACCAAAACCTATTTTATTGGCAAATTATTATAAAGATTGTATTAATTTATAATCTCAAAAAAAATCAATTTATAATCATTATTTTTGTATAAAAAATCTAATTTTTAACACTCACTTAAAAAACTTATCTCATTTCGTTTGTAGTTTGGTAAAAGTAGTTTAATTTTGCATCAAAAATTTTTTAACATATTAAAAATGAATTATAATAAAATTAATTTAGAAGACTTTTCTTATCAACTACCTGAAGAAAAAATAGCCCAATTTCCATTAGAAAAAAGAGATGATTCCAAATTATTAGTCTATGTAAAAGGAGATATTGCCCATAGCCAATTTTTTAAATTACATTATTTTTTACACCCTGACACTTTGTTGATATTCAATGATACCAAAGTAATTCCTGCAAGATTATTTTTTCAACGTCCAACGGGTGCTTGGATTGAAATTTTTTTAATAGAACCTATACAACCTAATCGAGTACATGAAGCCATGCAAAATACAGCCTCTGTGGAATGGAAATGTTTGGTAGGCAATAAAAAGAAATGGAAAGATGGTAAAATATTAGAACAAAAAATAACACACGAAACAACAGAAATCACGCTCAAAGTTACATTGACAGAAAGAGAAAATCAACACGTAAACATTGCTTGGGATAATCCATCTTATAGTTTTGCTGCAATTTTGCAATTATTTGGTGAATTACCTTTGCCTCCTTATCTCAATCGAGAAGTGCAAGAAAAAGACAAACAACAATACCAAACTGTTTATTCAAACGATAAAAAAGAAGGAGCAGTAGCCGCCCCAACAGCAGGTTTGCATTTTACTGAGGAGGTTTTTCAACACTTAGAAAAAAAAGGCATTCAAAAAGATTTTATTACTTTGCACGTCAGCGGTGGTACTTTTCAACCTATCAAAACAAAAAAGGTACAAGACCATAAAATGCACTCCGAAGAAATTATTTTTTCAAGACAAAATATTGAAAATATATTACAAAATCCTACGCATATTGTTGCGGTAGGTACTACTTCGATGCGAAGTTTAGAGAGTTTGTATTGGTTAGGTGTAAAATTATTTCATTCATTCAAAGAAAATGGAAAATTTGTATCTATTCCGTTTATGATTGAAAAATTATATCCTTATCAAGCAAAAGAAGAAGATATTTCTTTGGAAGAATCTATGCGATTGATACTTAAATATATGAAGCATTTTCAATTAAAAGAATTGATTGGTGCAACCGAAATTTTTATTATGCCTCAATATGAATTTAAAGTTTGTAAAGGTTTAGTTACTAATTTTCACATGCCTAATACAACACTTATTTTATTGGTTGCCGCTTTTATAGGCAAAGATTGGCGAGAGATTTATAAAGAAGCATTGGAAAATGATTATCGTTTTTTGAGTTATGGAGATAGTTCTTTGTTAATTCCTTGATAAATAAAAAAAGTAATAGAAACATTATAAATTGTTATTTAATTTTTATAAAAATGAAACGAATTTTGATTACAGGAGCCGCAGGTTTTTTAGGCTCTCATTTATGCGATAGATTTATCAAAGAAGGCTATAAAGTAGTTGGAATGGATAATCTTATCACAGGTTCAATGAAAAATCTTGAACATTTAATGCCCTTAGAAAATTTTGAATTTTATCATCACGACGTAAGCAAATATGTACACGTAGCAGGTGAAATTGATTATATTTTACATTTTGCTTCGCCTGCAAGCCCAATAGATTATCTTAAAATTCCTATTCAAACTTTAAAAGTTGGCTCATTAGGAACACATAATTTATTAGGTTTGGCAAAAGCAAAAAATGCTCGAATGTTAATTGCTTCTACCTCAGAAGTCTATGGTGACCCTTTGGTTCACCCACAAACAGAAGAATATTGGGGAAATGTAAATCCTATCGGTCCACGTGGCGTGTATGACGAAGCAAAAAGATTTCAGGAAGCCATCACAATGGCATATCATACTTATCATCAGTTAGAAACACGTATTATTCGTATTTTTAATACGTATGGTCCTCGTATGCGTCTTGATGATGGACGTGCTTTGCCTGCTTTTATGAGTCAGGCTTTGAATGGAGAAGATATTACAGTGTTTGGTGATGGTTCTCAAACACGCTCTTTTTGTTATGTTGATGATTTGGTAGAAGGAATTTATCGTTTATTATTATCTGATTATGCTTTTCCTGTCAATGTTGGTAATCCTGAGGAAATTACTTTGTTACAATTTGCAGAAGAAATTATCAAATTGACCAATACAAAAAGTAAAATTGTATTTAATCCTTTGCCAAAAGATGACCCAAAACAACGTAAACCTGACATCTCAAAAGCAAAAGAAATTTTGAATTGGGAGCCAAAAGTAAACAGAGAAGAAGGACTTAAAATTACTTTAGAGTATTTTAAAAAAGAATTAGCAAAATAAAAAAAATTTAAAACCTTTCTTTTTGTAAAATTACAAAAAGAAAGGTTTTTTATTGAGTTACATCTCGATATTTTACCTACACGATGAAAACTTTATTTAATAATTATCTTTTTTAACGCTCTAAATATCTTTGTGTGATAGGTTGATAAGTATCAATTCGTCTATCTCTCAAAAAAGGCCAAATCGTTCGATAATATTCTGATAAATGTGTATTTATTTCTATTACCTCCAAATTTTCCTCGTGATGTGAGGCTTGATAAAGCAAAGTTCCCATTGGATTTGCCACAAAAGAGCCGCCCCAAAATTGTGTAATATCTTCTTTCCCAATTCTATTGACCGAAACTACATGCACACCATTGGCAATCGCATGTGAACGTTGTATCAACTGCCAAGCATTGTATTGCTCTTGATTTGTGGTTTCATCAGTATCTAATTCCCAACCAATTGCCGTAGGATAAAATAAAATTTCTGCACCCATAAGACTTGTGATACGCGCCGCTTCAGGATACCACTGGTCCCAACAAATCAAAACACCAATTTTTGCAAATTTAGTTTCAAAAACTTTATAACCTTCGTCTCCGGGCGTAAAATAAAATTTTTCATAAAAACCGGGGTCATCAGGAATGTGTTGCTTGCGGTATTTTCCTAAATAACTTCCGTCTGCATCTATCACAACGGTTGTGTTATGATACAAACCTGCCGCTCTTTTTTCAAACAAAGAGGCAATAATAACAACATTGAGTTCTTTTGCCAATGTTTGAAAAAGTTGTGTTGTTTCGCCGTCAGGAATACTCTCGGCGAGGGCAAAATTTTGATGATTTTCTGTATTACAAAAATAAAGAGAGGCAAATAGCTCTTGCAAACAAATAATGTTTGCTCCTTTTTGTGCCATTTTTCTAATATTTTCGCAAGCAATTTTTATATTTTGGGTTTTATTTTCTTCTACTTTGGTTTGGATAATGCCAATTTTTACTTTTTTTTCCATTTTTCTATGTATATATTTTATGCAAAATTAAAAAACAAAATGAAAAGAAGCAATATTATTTTGAATTTTCAATAAAAAAAATATACTTAAAATGCTTTGAACACAAATTACAATATTATGTTTTTGTGAAGTTTTAACATTTTCTTTTTTTTGTAGTTGTAATAATAGAACTTTGCAGAAAGTTTAATTTAACAATAATTTTTATGAAAAAGATTTATTTTTTGTGTTTTTTAGTTTTTTTAATTTCTACAAATCATTTAATATTTGCACAGACAAATTCAACCGATTTTTTTAGGTCTAAAAATACAGGAAATTGGAATATTGCAGAAAATTGGGAGAGTTCTACAAATAATACAAGTTGGACTACATCGAGTCTTGTGCCTAATAACACTGCCAATACAATTTTAATACAAAATACACATAATATCACTATTAATACTGATGTAACACTCGATCAGTTAGTAATACAAAATGGCGGAACACTCACACACTCAGGCGGAACTTTAACAATAGATAATGGTACAAGTGATGATATAATGATAGAAAATGGAGGAACTTTTGATGTTAAAGGTTTTTTAGCTACTTTTTTAAGCGGTGCTGTTTTAAGAGTAAAATCGAATGGAAGAATTATTAGCACATCAGGAAATGATGCTCTGCGTTATGTAGGCAATAATCTTTCAGGTCCAAGTTCTGTAACTTCAAATGTAGTTTGGGAAAATAGTAGTATATATGAACACGCACAATCACAAATTTTTGCTTCGACAGCAGTTACTTTTTTTCCAAATGTTACTACAGAAATTCCTATTTTTCGTATTTCTCAAAATACAGGCGCAGTAGGAAGTAATAGTTTTACAACTTTTAATGGTATTTTTGAAGCAAATGGAAATATTACTCTTCAAAATTCAGGCATAAAAACTTTTCGCAATGGCATCAGAGGCACAGGCACAATTACTCAAAGAGATGACTCAGGAAAATTTACAATCACTGCTGATAATGCAGTTTTAGGTATTAGTAACCTTGTTTTAAATAGCCCAAATGCCTTAGAAATCAATAATACAAATCTAAGCGGAAAAACAAACCTCACTTCAAACATAAGCATAAGTGGCACAAATGCAAAAATAATTCTTACACAAGGCGACTTGAATTTGAATGGTTTTAATATTGACTTAGGAACAACAGGTAATATCCAAGAAAATCTATCTAATAACCATCTTGTTTTTGATAATACAGCCACAACAGAAACCAATAAAGGTGGTTACATACGTGCAACTAATCGTAATATCACAAATATAGGTACAGAAATTGGAGGGTTAGGTATTTTTTTAAATTGGACAACAGGTGCTAATTATAGTGTCAATATTGACCGCTATCATTATGCTGCTGCTGGAAATGGAATAAAACGCATTTATCAAATCACAGGCACGCCCACAGGTACATCTACAATGACCATCAATTATGCCTCATCAGAATTAGGCATTGTTTCAGAACCACTCAATATTTCAAGGTGGCAATCAGGTACAGGTTGGGAAAATTATTCGCCTACTAATGCTGATTATAGTATCAAATCATTGACTTATAATAATGTTACAGCTTTTTCTCATTGGACTTTGAGCGGACAAAACAATCCTCTCCCTGTTTCGTTATTGTCTTTTAATGTGATGCAAACCAATGATAATCAAACCAATATCACTTGGCAAACTGCAACCGAAGTCAATAACAATCGTTTTGAAATCTGGAAATCTACCAATGGTTTTGATTATGTGCTAATATATACGAAAGACGGACAAAATAACTCAACTCAAATCAAAAATTATAATTTTATTGATAATCAATTCAATGAAAGCTGTTATTATCAACTCAAACAAATTGATAATGACGGGAAAATAAATGATTTAGGAATTAAATTTATCAACAAAAAACAAGAAAATATAAACGAAATTTATCCTAATCCAATCAATGAAAAAATTGAAATTAAAAATGAAACATCAGACTTACAAATGATTCTTTTTAATCAAACAGGACAAAAAATTTGGGAAGGAAATAATAAAAATAATCTTCAAAATCAATTTGATTCATTGCCAAAAGGACAATATTTGATACAATTTCAAAATAAAAATAAAATACATTATCAAAAAATAATCAAATAATAGCACTGATTTTACTAAAAAAAGACTTTTTCAAATCGTTGAAAAGGTCTTTTTTATTTCATAATTTTAATACCAATCACACATTCTAAACAACGTTTTTGCGTACAAAAATGATGATATTGTTCTAATAAAGCCTGCGAATCATATCCATTTTTTACTTTGATACCATTTTTAGCCCATAAATCGATAAATTTATTTTTTTCAGCGGGTATTTTTTCTAATATTTCTATCACTTGCACCAATCCATTATCATTGTCTTTTTCCAGATAATAGCAAGATTTTAAAGGAATAACGGTATTAATTAACAAATTTTCTATTGTATTTTTTCCTAATTTTGTATATTTATTTTTGGTTTCTTTACCAAACTGATAATGTGTTTCCCAATACACAGAAGCACTTACATTGAGTTTTTCAGCAATATTCGCACTATTTTCATCTATCAACAAAGAAAAAATAGTAGAATTTTTATGCAAAATACTTGCTAATTGTGCAATTCTCAAAGTAGGAAAATTAGCAGGACGCATACGTAAAAAAAACCAATCTTTAAGTGCTAATTTTTTATCATTTAATTGATATTTATGTGCTAAAAATTGAAATTCTTTTTGTAATTGTTGATGGTAATTATCTTTGGATTCACCCTCTAAAAAACCCGCCATACCAAACAACAAAGCCTCTAATGCCAGCAAATTATCACGATTTTTGAGGATAATTTTGAAAGGTAAAACCGTTGCTAATCGTAAAAAAGGTGCTTGATTGACCTTCATTCCTAACGATTTTACTAAAAGTTGATAAGCAGTTTCTTCCCAATCTAATTCGTTTTGTAGCCAAATTTCTTTTACTAATTTTGATTTTTGTTGTAATCGATGCAACATTGCATTTTCTAATAATTGTGCTTTCATCAATTCATCAATTTCGGATAAATGACTTGCACAAGGAATTTTATTTTCATTCAATTCCAAACTTCTCCAACGTTGATACAAATAATTAGGAGTTCGATTTTTGAGTTCAAGCGTAGGAATAACAGAATTATCAGCCCTAAAAATAGGTTTATCATCTTCCCAAACGATATGTAAGACAACATTATTATACCCTTCGTCTTGTTGATGTTGATGTTTATTCCAATCAGAAGATTTGATATGCAATTCTGCTGTGCCAATCCATTCATTATTTTGCCAAAAAAAACGTACCATTTGAAAATCGGCTCCTTCATTTTCATTTTGATAACCTGTACCAAAAATTTCAATTAAATTACCGTTAGTAGTTCGTAAATTTTGTTTTTCAAATCTTTGATATTTCCAAAGAAAAGCCAAAAATTGTTCTGTCATTTTTTGTTTATTTTTTTTAAAATACAACGAAAATAAATAAAAACCTTATCAGTTTTAAAATTGATAAGGTCATATTTTTAATTGATTACCAAAATAAAAAGAACTATTCAAATTTACATTCCTCCTTCTTTTATCGCTTGGATTTTCTCTACTTTTGTCATTCTTTTTCTATCACCAAAAGTAGCACATTCTATATCTATATCCAAAGGCTCTTGTTGATTTTTTGAAATAGTACCAAATGTATCACCTTTTTTATAGTCTTTATCAAGTGGTTGCCCTATAGCACTCCCCTCGTCAAAAATAAGACTTGCTTCATCTCCCTCTATCTCTAATGTTCCGATTATGGAAGCCCCACCTTTATAAGCATGAAGCATAATTTCATACGTATTATCTTTATTGATAGTTAGTACAAGATTAGTGTTGTTCTCTTTATCAAAATATTCATAAATACCTTCCCATTTTTGTTTTTTCTTTTTAGATTTTTTTGTTGGTTTTTCTTCCTCTGAAGTTTCTTCATTTTTAGAAGTTTTTTCTTCATTTTTAGAAGACTCTTCTTTTTTTGTATCCTCTTTTGAGTCTTTTTTTTCTTGTTTTTGACCACAAGATAATAATAACGATAGCATTAAAATGCTTATTAACAATGTAGATTTTAGCATGACTTATTAAAATTTATATTAAAGATTTGCAAATATAATACATTTGTTTGAAATTAAAAAAAATTTAAAAAAAAAAATTTAGTATTCATATATTTGACTTAAAAATATTGAATTTTATATCAAAATTGGTATGATTTTATTGCTTTTTAGAATTGATAACATTGATTTTCAATTATTTAATATTTATTTTTCAAACAAAACTACTGTATTGTAATCTATAACCAAATATTTTGCAGTTAAAAAAGAAACTAAAATAGCAATTTTTTAGTTTAATTCATAATGGAAAAGGAAAAATCAGAAAAAGTATTTGAATGGAAAGCCGTTAAAAAAATGGCTCATTTCGCCAAACCTTATAAAAAATGGTTTGGATTATTAGTTTTTTTAACTATTTTAGTAGGGCTTTTTGGACCTATTCGCCCTTATTTAACTGAATACACTATCAATCAACACATTGCAAAAGGTAATTTTCGAGGTTTGCTCAATTTTACTATATTAATGATAGTTTTAATTTTGATGCAGGCTTGTGTTCAATACACGCATACTTATTTATCAGGTTGGTTGGGGCAGTCTATTGTCAAAGATATTCGAGTGGCACTTTATAAACATTTGATACAACTAAGACTAAAATTTTATGATAAAACACCTATTGGAAGGCTTGTAACGAGAAATGTATCAGACATCGAAACTTTGTCAAATGTATTTACAGAAGGTATGGCAGCTTTGATTGGTGATTTGTTACAAATTATTTTTATCCTTATATTGATGTTTTATTCTAATTGGAAACTTACTTTGGTGAGTTTATCATTGCTTCCTTTGCTTTTGTTGAGTACTTATATTTTCAAAGAAAAAGTAAAAAAATCTTTTGATGAAACAAGAGTAGCAGTAGCAAATATGAATACTTTTGTGCAAGAACACGTTACAGGAATGAATATTGTTCAAATTTTTGGTACAGAAAAAACAGAATATCAAAAATTTGAAGACCTCAATCGCGAGCATCGCAGGGCGCAGCTCAGAGCAGTGATGTATTATTCTGTTTATTTTCCTGTCGCAGAGGTAATTGCAGCAGGTGGAACAGGACTTTTGGTGTGGTATGGTGCAAGGGAAGTAATGGGTAATGAAATTTCGTTGGGTACATTAGTAGCATTTATTATGTATATTGGTTTATTTTTTAGACCTATTCGTATGATTGCGGATAGATTTAATACTATTCAGTTGGGTATTGTAAGCACTAATCGTATTTTTAAACTCTTGGATAATCAAGAAGATATACAAATCAATGGCACAGAAAAACCAAAAAATATAGAAGGAAATATCAAATTTGAGAATGTAAATTTTGGTTATAATCCTGAGAATTTAGTCCTAAAAAATATTAGTTTTGAAGTTCAAAAAGGCAAAACAATTGCGCTTGTAGGTGCAACAGGTGCAGGAAAATCATCTATTATCAATCTTTTAAGTCGTTTTTATGAAATTGATAGTGGTAATATTTTATTGGATAATCAAAATATCAATACTTTTGATTTGCCTTATTTAAGAGAAAATATCGGCGTGGTTTTGCAAGATGTTTTTTTATTTTCAGGAACAATCAAAGATAATATCACATTAGGAAATAAAAATATTTCAGATGAACAAATCAGAAATGCAGCCGAATTAGTGGGCGCATTAAAATTTATTGAGAAATTAGAAGGTGGTTTTGATTATAATGTGCAGGAACGTGGTGCGACACTTTCAGTGGGACAAAGGCAATTAATTTCTTTTGTGAGGGCAATGGTTTATAATCCAAAAATCATTGTTTTAGATGAGGCAACTTCCTCTGTTGATACTGAAACAGAAGAAATGATACAAGATGCCATTACAAAATTGATGACAGGACGAACTTCTATTGTGATAGCACACAGACTTTCTACGATTCAAAAAGCAGAGAAAATTTTGGTTTTGAACAAAGGTGAAATTGTTGAAAGCGGTTCACATCAAGACTTGCTTTTTCAAGATGGTTATTATGCTAATTTGTATAAAATGCAATATAAATCAGTTTTATAAGCGTCTAAAAAATTAATTATGATAATTACAAAAGATATTCTTTGGAAAGGTATTATTGAAGATTTGTTTGATGATTTTCTATGGTATTTTTTTCCTGATTTTGCAGAAAATGAAGTTGATTTTAAGCAAAAATTTGAATTTTTAGATAAAGAATTAGATAGTTTGATGCCTGAGAATAAAAAAGGCAAAAGATATGCTGATAAATTAGTAAAAATTCCAATAAAAGATAAAAAGATAAGAACTAAATACTTACTTTTACATATCGAAATACAAGGTTATAAAGATGATGATTTTGCTGAAAGAATGTTTGAATATTATTATCGCATTAGAGATAAATGGAATATTCCTATTTTTACTTTAGTACTTTATACTGATGAAAATATTGACTTTCAACCAATTAGTTTTCATGAAAGTTGTGGTGAAACAACACTTAGTTATCATTTCAAAACATTCAAATTATTAGAAAAATCAGAAATTGATTTGAATATTGATAAAAATCCATTCAGTATTGTAATGAAAACCGCCTATAATTCGTT
>RDZP01000057.1 GCA_004294005.1 Cytophagia bacterium | reverse complement strand
AGGGGCAATAATTTCAAAATACCTTTTGCAAAAAAAATCATCAAAAAACCTATTCAAATAACGTTAAACGCAATATTTTAGAAAAGGTAATAATTACAAATTAAAAAAAATATTTTTTTTTCAAAAACAATTAGTATCTAAAATTTGTTATATATTTGCAGTTTAAAATAGTTCTAAATAAGAATTACAATTAAAAACTAAAAAAAATACATAAAAATATGGGAATGCAAGTATTAGAGGAGCATATCAACTCCGATTATAAATATGGTTTTGAAATCAATATAGAAAGTGATAACGCTCCAAAAGGGCTAAATGAAGATATTATCCGTTTTATTTCTGCTAAAAAAAATGAGCCACAATGGATGTTGGACTGGCGAATGGAAGCATTCCAAAAATGGAAAACAATGAAAAAACCTGTTTGGGCAAACGTAAATTATCCTGAAATTAATTATCAAGACATTATTTATTATGCCGCACCCAAACAGAAAAAAACAGTCAATAGCCTCGATGAAATAGACCCTGAATTGATTGCTACATTCGAAAAATTAGGCATTTCTCTCAACGAACAAAAAAGATTGACAGGTATTGCAGTCGATGCAGTCGTAGATAGCGTATCTGTAGCCACTACTTTCAAAGCAAAATTAGGAGAAATGGGCATTATTTTTTGCTCTCTAAGCGAAGCAATACAAGAACATCCCGAATTAATTAAAAAATACATTGGTTCAGTTGTGCCTGTAAACGACAATTATTTTGCTGCCTTGAATTGTGCCGTTTTTACTGACGGTTCTTTTTGTTATATTCCAAAAGGAGTACGTTGCCCGATGGAACTCTCTACTTATTTTCGTATCAATGAAAAAAATACAGGACAATTTGAACGTACTTTGATAGTGGCAGAAGAAGGAAGTTATGTAAGTTATCTCGAAGGTTGCACTGCCCCTATGCGTGATGAAAATCAATTACACGCCGCTGTCGTTGAACTAGTTGCTATGGACAACGCCGAAATCAAATATTCTACTGTTCAAAATTGGTATCCTGGTGATAAAGACGGAAAAGGTGGAATTTATAATTTTGTAACCAAAAGAGGAATTTGTGCAGGCGTGAACTCAAAAATATCTTGGACACAAGTCGAAACAGGCTCTGCAATTACTTGGAAATACCCAAGTTGCATCTTAAAAGGCGATAATTCAGTAGGCGAATTTTATTCTGTTGCTGTTACCAATCATTATCAACAAGCCGATACAGGTACAAAAATGATTCATATTGGCAAAAATACAAAAAGTAGAATCGTATCAAAAGGAATTTCAGCAGGAAAAAGCCAAAACTCCTATCGTGGACAAGTAAAAGTATTCAAAAGAGCAGAAAATGCACGCAATTTCTCTCAATGTGATTCATTATTGATGGGCGATAAATGTGGCGCGCATACATTTCCTTATATCGAAATCGAAAACAATACTTCTACCGTAGAACACGAAGCAACTACTTCAAAAATAGCAGAAGACCAACTTTTTTATTGCAACCAAAGAGGAATGAGTACTGAAACTGCTGTCGCTCTCATTGTAAATGGTTATGCAAAAGAAGTTTTGAACCAATTACCGATGGAATTTGCAGTAGAAGCACAAAAATTATTGGCAATTTCATTAGAAGGAAGCGTAGGATAAAGATATGGTCTAAAAGTTTATAATTGAATTTTTGGGCGATTACGGGCTATCGTGCAAAGCACAGAGCCAAAAAGAGAGAAAAAAAACTTTGGAAACCTCGTTTTTTTCTCTCTTTTTGGCTCTGCAATACTGCATCTATCCCCATCGCAAAATACAAAATAATAAACTTACTTTTTTATCATTTTCCACTCGATTACTAATTTTTTTTCATCAATTACCACACTATAATCAGCAATATTTTGCTCTTGCATCAATATAAAATAAAAAATAAAATCTTTTGCTTCTTTAAAAGTCATTTGTTTTTTTTCAAATTTTTCCAACTCTATAAATCTATAACCAATACCAATTTTTTTTAAAATACGATTCAAAAAAGATAAAAAGAAAGATAGTTTCTTTTGTTTTTGAACAATAATTGTATCAAAATTTTGTTGAAAATAAAATGTTTCTCCCGTTTTCAAATCATACCAATATTGATAAATATAAGCAATATGATAAAAAAAAGGATATTTTAAGCACAATAATTGTTCATTTTTTTGATAATTAGCAATATTTGTATTCAAAAAATTATTTCTTTTGATAGACAATAAATTTTCTTTTTCGTGTTGATGTATTAATTCCAACCAACCTTCAGGCAAATCCAAATTTTCTAATTGATGCCATAAATGATAAATTGGACTTTTATCAAAGTTAATAATTTCAATAGGAATATTATTTTTTTGAATAGTTTTATAAAATTCATTGTCCTCTCTACCCCATAGCCTAAAAAAAGTATCATAACCACCTGCTTCTATAAAAATTGATGTATTACTTGCGCAAATTCCTGCTGTCATTTCAGGCAGTGTGTCTTTGGTTTGATGTGTTTTTTGTTCGAAAAATAATTGATTATCTTTTTTACTCAATAATCTTTTCACAACACAAACATAAAAAGTATTGTCTTTAAAATTATTTTTAAATTGGCTAAAAAAATCAGGTTCAAAATACAAATCAGCATCAGTAATAAAAATATTTTTGGTTTTAATATGTTTCAATCCAATATTAATGATAAGCGACCTGTTCCAAAATTTCTCTTTCACATTTTCAATAAAAATACACTCAACAAATGAATATTTTTGAGCATTTTTTTTGTACTGTGCGATATATTCGTCCTCACTTCCATAATCAATCAACATAAAAATAAAATCTTTTTCAGTTTGATTTGCCAAAGATTCTAATAAATAATCAATGTTTCGATTACGAATTGGACATAAAAAAGTAATAAATGACATATTGAGACGATAATAAAAAGCAAATATAGTATAAATTATAGACTAAACAAATGATTTTTTCGTTTTTAGTTTGACATATAGTACAAAATTATTTATATTTGCAAAAAATAATCTAAGAGATGAAAAAAATCAAAGATTTAGTGAATGAAAATTTTATTTGGGCAAACATTTTGTACCATGTAGGATACAAATTTTATGAGATTTTAGAATATGACATAGAAGAAATTTGTGAAAAAATAAATATGAATTTTTCTCAATTATCTAAAAAATTAGTAGAAATTTCGAATAGATTGACACCTCCAAAAAAAATTGCAGAATATAATTTGGAAGTTTTAGTTGAATATTTGAGGTCTTCACATCATTGGTTTATCAAACATCAATTTCCCTATATTTCTGATTTGATTATTGCTTTGAATAATCAACAAGAAGATAATAAAAATGATAGTAATAATTTGATTAGAGATTTACAAATGCTTTTTCCATTATTGAGAGAGGATTTTATTCATCATATTCACGAAGAAGAAGATACACTTTTTCAACATATATTATTGTTGAATGAAGCACAAAAAAATCCTTTAAAATTGAGTACTATTTACAAAAAAATCGAAAAAAAATCGATTCAATTTTATGCACTCGAACACAATACACATGATGACGAAATGAAAGGAATTAGGGAATTGACTAAAAACTATCAAATCCCTTCTAATACTTCACTTTTGATGAAAGTAATTATATTAGAATTACAAGAATTAGAAACAGATTTAAAAGCACACGCTAAAATTGAAGATGAAATTTTATTTGTGAAAGCATTGCAAGCAGAGAAAAAAATAAAATCTAAAGTAACAGAATCAGAAAAATGGAATTAAATAATATATTCTTTAAAATAAAATATCAAAAGAAAATTAATTATTTTTTGATGTTGATTGTATTTTTATTATCAATTCAATTTATATTTGCTCAAAATGCAGAAGAATATTTTAATTTAGCCAATCAAAATTACAAACAACAAAATTATAACGAAGCAATCAAAAATTACGAAAAATCCTTACAAATCAATCCAAATTTTGCTAAGGCAAACCATAATCTTGGTAATGTGTATTATTTGTTAGGAGATTCAAAAAAAGCAATTAAGTATTACAATCTATCCATACAAAACGCACCCAATGAATCTTCGCCTTATGTAAGTCGTGGGTTATTATATTTGGATTTAAAAAAGGTCACAGAAGCAGAAAATGATGCTAAAAAGGCATTAAACATAAAACCTGATAGTCCTGATGCACATTTCTTGTTGGGTAATATTAGACATTTTCAAAATAAAAAAGAAGATGCTTGTAAGTTTTGGAAAATGGCAGCAGGAAAAGGACATCCACAAGCAAATGAATTAATACAAAATAAATGTGATAATATAGTTAATAATCAAAAAAAGGAAAATCAGAAGAAAGAAAATCAAAAGAAATCTATATCAGCCAAAGATTTTATTAAAAGTGGAGAGATAAAATTAGAAAAAAGAGAGTATAAAAATGCTCTCCTTGACTTTGAAAAAGCAATTGAATTAGATAATAAAAATGGGCAGGCTTATTTTGGAATTGGTGGTGCTAAATTTGCCGAAGGCGAGGAAGAAGAGGCTTGTAAAGCGTGGCGAAAAGCATTAGAATTAGGTTATAAAAAAGCAAAAGAAATGTTAAAAGGTGTTTGTAGTGAATAGTCAATATTAAAATATAATTCTGTTTAAATATGAAATTTGAATAAAATCATAGATATTCAAACAAAAATTAATATCGAAAAAACTAATAAAAAATGGAAAATTATAAAACAAGTGCAGATTGGATAAAAAATGCTGATGCGATTGTGGTTCTCACAGGTGCAGGAATGGGTGTGGATTCAGGAATGCAGACATTCAGAGGGAAAAGTGGAAAATGGGGAGCAATAGAGGCTACTGAAAATAAATCTATTTTTGAACTTTCTAATCCTATTAGTTTTATCGAAAATCCAAAATGGATTTGGGGACTTTTTGCTCAAAGAATGAAAGAATATGAGAATACACCTCCTCATCAAGGTTTTTATTTACTTAAAAATTGGATTGAAAAATTGAATTTAGATTATTTTATTTTGACTTCTAATATTGACCAACACTTTCAAAAAGCAGGTTTCGAAGAAAATAAAATCAGAGAGGTGCATGGTTCATTTGGTTGGTTACAAAGTACAAAACCAAAAGAAAATAATGAAATTTGGAAAAATAATTTGAATTTAGATACATTAGCGCAAGAAATAGAAGAAGGAAAATTTCCACTTTGTAAAGATAATACCACAATGGCAAGGCCCAATATTTATCTTTTCAGAGATTTCGATTATTTGGATACTTATTCAAAAACAAAATTGAGTTTTTATGAGAAATTTTTAAGCAATAATCACAATAAAAAAATTGTTGCGATAGAAATAGGTTCTGGCCCTCATGTGCAAACTATCAGAACTAAAACAAGAGAGTTAATTACGAAAAATCAAGCAAAAGCAATTAGAATCAACCCAAATGATTTTGCTATCAAAAGTCCTCATATTGGCATCAATGAAGGTGCTTTGGACGCTTTGAAAGCAATTAATAATTATTTATAGAATAAAAAAAAACGATAGAATGCAAGAAAATACTGCCACACAATATCAAAAAATAATACAAAATTGTCAAAATTTATTCCGAAAAAAAAATCAAGATTACGGGACTTCATGGAGAGTGTTGAGATTAAGTTCTTTGACAGACCAAATTTATATCAAAGCAAAAAGAATTAGATCAATTCAAGAAAAAGGAAGTCAAAAAATTGCTGATAATATTGAAGGTGAATTTATAGGAATGATTAATTATTCTATTATGGCGCTGATTCAGATAGATTTAGAGAATCAAAATGAAGATGAATTAAATCTTTCTGCTCAATATATTGATGAACTTTATACAATGAGAGCCAATAAAAATTGGGAACTATTAGCAAACAAAAATCATGATTATGGAGAAGCATGGAGAGAAATGAGAATTAGTTCTATGACTGATTTAATTTTGATGAAACTCCTGAGAATCAAGCAAATAGAAGATAATGAAGGACAAACGCTGGTATCAGAAGGCGTTGAAAGTGGTTATCAAGATATTATCAATTATGCTGTTTTTTGTTTGATAAAAATGGAAAAATAATCAAAAATTACTTAAAAAACTATTATTATGTCTTGGATTGCTGCTATTATTTTGGCTATTATAGAAGGGCTAACTGAATTTTTACCGATTTCATCTACGGGACACATGATTATTGCTTCCGCTTTTATGGGTATCAACAATGATAATTTTACTAAAATATTTGAGGTAAATATTCAATTTGGTGCAATATTATCAGTAGTAGTTTTGTATTGGAAACGTTTTTTTCAAAGCGTTGATTTTTATTTTAAGTTGATAGTTGCCGTAATTCCTGCTGTAGTTTTTGGGCTTCTATTGGGTGATTGGATAGATGCAGCCTTAGAAAAAGTATGGGTAATTGCTTTGAATTTACTTATTGGAGGTATTATTTTATTATTCATTGATAAATGGTTTCATCAAAACGAAGAATCTTTAGAAAAAGAAAAGGAAGTGAGTTATTTTCATTCTTTTATCATTGGACTTTTTCAATGTCTGGCAATGGTATTTCCGGGACTTTCTCGTTCTGCAGCAACAATTATTGGAGGTTTGGCTCAAAAATTTTCACGTTTACAAGCAGCAGAATTTTCATTTTTTTTGGCAGTTCCTACTATGTTTTTAGCCTCTGCCTATAAATTATTAAAATCATATAAAACTATCACTGTAGAACAATGGCAATTATTAGCTTTGGGTAATATAGTAGCATTTTTTGTGGCAATGATTGCGATTCGTTTTTTTATTGGATTATTAAGTAAATATGGTTTTAAATGGTTTGGTTATTATCGAATTGTTGTGGGATTAACATTATTAATTTTATTAGCAATAGGCATTGATATCAAATTATAAAAAAACAA
Source organism: Cytophagia bacterium (assembly GCA_004294005.1). Taxonomy (GTDB): domain Bacteria; phylum Bacteroidota; class Bacteroidia; order Cytophagales; family Microscillaceae; genus RDXZ01. Next base: position 10,476 of record RDZP01000057.1, on the reverse strand, counting down.
AATAAACTTTATTATTTTTTATTAGTCCAATACAGATAAGTATTGTGTCCTACAATTTATGAGATAGATTGTTTGTTATAATGTTAAAAAATAAAAAAGATAGTAGGATTTAAGTAACTTTTACGAAATTTGCATTTGAAAATAAGTTTTTCTCACACAACATAATTAAAATCATGATGAAAAAAATATTAATAAAATTTTTTTTGATAATATTTCTATTTTTACCTTCGTTTGTGTATTCACAAGTGAGTACATTAGGGAAAAATTTTTGGGTAGGATATATGGAGATTGTTCCTAATAGTACCCCTTTACAAAAATTATACATTAGTTCACAAGTAAATACTACAGTAACAGTAAGTATGCCGAATATTTCTTGGTCACAAAATTATGATGTCATTGCTAATCAAATTACAACCATTACTTTACCTTCTGCGGCAAGGACTACTTCAACAGAAACAGTTGCAAATACGGGTGTAAATATTACTTCTAACGACTTTATCAGTGTATTTGCCGCTCAAGAATCTACAGCTCGTACTGAAGCCTCTGTAGTTTTACCTACCACAGCATTAGGTGGAACAACAGAGTATTATATCGCTTCCTATCAAGGTGTGTTGAGTACAACAGGTAGTGGACCAGGTTCAGGTATGCAACCTCGTTCTGAATTTTTAGTGGTCGCTTATGAAGACAATACCCAAATTTCAATTACACCTACCGCTCAAACATCTACAGGGAGATTGGCAGGGGTTCCTTTTACAATTACTTTGAATAGAGGACAAACTTACCAAGTACAAGGGATTGCTCCTCCAACTGGAAATTTGAGTAATTATAGACCTTATGATTTAACAGGTACAAGATTAGTAGGAGCAACAGGTTGTAAGCCTTTTGCAGTATTTTCGGGAGCGAATGCTACTATTACCAATAGTGGTTGCATGGCTTGGGAACATATTTATGAACAACAATTTCCAATTCAAACTTGGGGTGATTATTATTTAGTTTCTCCTTTCAAAGACAATACTTTAGGTTATATTTATAGAGTAATTGCTTCTCAGGATAATACTGCTATCACTATCAATGGAGTAACAGCAGGCACTTTGAATAAAGGAGAATTTTTAGAGAAGGAAGTAGGTAATAATTCGCCGCATTGTGTAGCTGGAAATAAGCCCATTGCAGTCGCTCAATATCTGAAAGGACAAGATTGTAATGGCGTACCTACTCAACCAAGTGGTACAGGAGGTGGCTCGACTAATGTTGGTGATCCTGCTATGATTATGCTCAATCCCGCAAGTCAAACCATTAATAAAATTACTTATAATACCATTGCTTCCAGTAATATGATTGCTCCCAATCCTGCTTTGTACTTTGTGAATATAGTTACCAAAACAGCCAATGCTAGTTTGGTAAAATTAAATGGAAGCAATGTAGGTGCTAACAATTTCAATCCATTTCCTTGTGGTACTTATTCTTATGCACAAGTTCAAATTAATGCAGGTACACATAATCTTGAGTCTGATAGTTCTTTTATTGCTTATCATTATGGTTATGGACGTGCAGAGGGATATGCTTATAGTGTAGGAGCAACTTTTAATAATTTAGCTCGTAATTTTAACATGAGCCCTGGTAATGCAATATGTGTAGGACAAGCGGTCAATGTAGCAGGTTTTGGTACTGATATTACAAGTTACGCTTGGAGTTTTGGTGAGGGAAGTGCTACTGCCTCTGGGCAAACTGCTTCTTATGTCTATAATGTTGCAGGTACTTATGATATTGTAATGACAGTTACTACACAGGGTGGTTGTGGTACTGATATAATCACTAAACAAATAGAAGTACTCCCCTATCCTGTGGTTGATTTGGGGGTTGATAAAGTAATTTGTTTACGAACAAGTACTACTTTAGATGCAGGTAGTTTTCCTGTAGGTGCGCCTATTACTTATCTTTGGTCAACGGGTGCTACTACCAAAACCATTAATGTATCTGTAGCTGGAGATTATTCTGTTACTGTAAAAAATAAAGCAAATTGTGAATCAAACACTGATATAGTTAATGTAAGTTTTTATCCTGAAACACCTGTTGATATTACAAATGTAAATAGTAGTTATTGTATTGATGCGCCACCTTTTGTGATGCAAGCAAGTCCTGTTGGTGGAACATTTACGCTGAATGGTGCTACTGTTAATACTTTAAATCCATTGACTTTAGGTATAGGCAATCATAGAGCAATTTATACCTATCAAAATCCAACCAATTTATGTATTAATAAAGATACTGTTGATTTTGTAATCAATCCATTACCTGCTATGATACTTAATGGTAAAATTGTGGTTTGTGCTTTAAGTGTAGAAACACACGCAGTAGCAGCTATAGACCAAACAAATCGAACTTATGAATGGACAGTTGTAGGTGGAGCAATTCTATCAGGACAAGGTACAGGAGTTGTAAGTATAGGTTGGGGAACATCATCATCAGGAACAGTATCAGTCAAGGAAACTATTATTGCTACAGGTTGTAATAAAACCATAACCAAAGATATTACCATTAATCCTTTGCCTATCCTACAATTTAATAATCTGGAAAATGCATATTGTATTGATGCACCGATTGTCAATTTATCAGCAAGCCCATCAGGTGGTATTTTTAGATGGGAAGGAAATAACCAAAGTATAAATAGAATAAAAATTGATTCACTTGGAGTAGGTACATTTGTTTTGAGGTATAGTTATAGTGATGCGAATAGTTGTCAAAATGCTATCTTAAAAACAATTACTATCAACCCATTGCCACAACCTGAAATTGTAAATTTGAAATCTGTTTATTGTACTAATCAGCCCACTTTTAGTCTTACAGGTATGCCAACAGGTGGATTTTTTTCTATCAATGGCAACAGTAGCACTCAATTTGATGCCAATGCTTTGGGAATAGGTAATTTTATAGTGAGTTATACTTATATTGATGGGAATGGTTGTGCTAAAATGGTTACAAAAAACGTAGAAATCAAACCAACACCTGTGGTAGAAGTTACAGGCTTACAATTTGTATATTGTATCAATTCTAATGCCTTTGATTTGACTGCTAATCCTGCACCTCTCAATGAAGGTGGAATAGGAATATTTACTATCAATGGAAATCCAACCCCTGTAACACAAGTCGTACCTGCTAATTTGGGCGCGGGCATACATACGGTTACTTATGTATTTACGGCTGATGATACACAATGTATTGTTGTCGCTACCAAAACCTTTGAGATTTCTAATCTGCCCGCAGTAGCCTTAGTCAATATTGCAGGTGTCAAAGATACTTATTGTTTAAATGAACCTGCTGTTAATTTAGTTGGGGCAGGCACACCCGCAGGAGGTATATTTTCTATTGATGGTAATATTAAATCACAACTTAATCCTTCAGATATTGATGTGGGTGTAGGGGTTCATACATTATTGTATAATTATAGAGATATTAATAATTGTGTCAATGTAGCAAGTCGTAGTTTTGAGGTATTGCCCTTGCCTGAAACAAAAATCACGAATTTGAATAACAATTATTGCGTGCAGTTAGGTGCATTTCAAATGACTACAACACCTTTAGGAGGTACATTTACTATCAATGGAACCGCTTCAAATGGCACTTTCAATCCAAGCGGTTTAGGTTTAGGTTCATATATTGTTACTTATACCGAACCAAAAGGTTGCGTAACTTTCACAAAAGAAGTAACAGTACGCGCTCCATTGCCTCCACCAACATCTATCGACCCAAAAGTCTGTTCTCTTAGTGGTAATTATTTTACTTTAGATGCAGGCATTGCAAAAACATATCTTTGGAGTAATAATCTTACAACACAAACCATTAATGTAGTTCGTTCTGGTACTTATGGTGTTACTATTACAGATTCATTAGGTTGTAAAACAACAACTGAATTTATAGTGAAAGAAGATTGTAATCCTAATGTATTTTTCCCAACCGCTTTTTCCCCTAATGGAGATAATTTGAATGATACTTATGAGATTTTTGGACAAGATATTCTTGCCTTCGAAATGAAAGTATATAGTCGTTGGGGTGAAATTGTATATATTTCTTATGATTATAGAGAACAGTGGGACGGAACGAGAAACGGAATGAAATGCCCAGATGGAAGTTATATTATAGATGTGAAATACAAAGAACTACCTGCTCGAATACCTAAATCATTCAGAGGAACAATTACGATTATAAGATAAAAAATAAAAAAATACAGATGTAATCAAACATCTGTATTTTTTGTAGTTATTTAGGTACTTTTGATGCAAGAGTCCATGCTTACAAAAATTGTAGGTCAATTTTTTTATTTCGATAATGCTTCCTTTAAATATATATGTAAGCGCTCAATTTCTTTTTGTTGAAAATCTACCTGCTTCGTTAAATCATCAATACGAGACAAATAATTTTTTTCTACATATTCTAATACTAATTTATCACCTAAAATATAACCATTAGTTATATTAGCATGATTATTCAATTGATTTGTAATTAATACTTTTTCATCAAAAGAAATAATATCTTCTATCTTGATATTCAAGACTTTAGCAATTTGTTCTAATCTGCTGTATGGCACATCAACAATCCCTTGCTCTATTTTGCTATAACCTGCTTGGGTCATTTCTAATTTCTCAGCGACATAATCTTGCGTAAAATTACGTAATTCACGTACTTTTTTTATTTTTGTTCCAATGTTTATCATAAATTATAATTGTATTAGCACCTTAATAAGATTGAAATAATATTGCAAAATTAGTAATATAAAATTATAAAACCTAATTTTGCATAAAATTTTTATTTTCAATCATAGTTAAGGCACAGTCTTTGCCAAAAAATAGACATTATTTTAGTTATGAAAAAGTTATTGTTATTAATTTTATCGTTGGCAGTTATCAATGGCGTATCATTTTGCTTCGCACAAAATGTAAAAATTGATTATCAAGTTGTAATAAATGGTTTAAAGTTAGATAATAGTGAAAGCTCAAATTATGTTAAAAATGTTTTGTCAGATGAAAAATATTTATCATATGACTATAAAAACGGAAAACCTTTGCTTGATAATATCAATATTGGTAAGTATGCTGGCTTACCATATATATTTATTGAAATACCTCTTGACATAAAAGGAAATTCTATTGTGGCTTCTATAAATCCTGCCACAAAAGAAAAGATTATTTTTGTTCGTAGTTTTAGCCAAAAAGATGCTAAAAATGCCGTTTATTCACTCAAAACATTGCAATCTGAAATAGTAGCAGGATACAATGTAGTTGATGGTACAACAGAAGATATACTACCACAAGAAACAACTGGCTATTGGGAGAGATTTCATAAATGCCATAAAGAATTAAAGTCACAATTAGAAGATAACTGGTTTTCTTATGGTACTTGTCAGCTAATGTTTGGTTGTGCTGTTCAAATAGGAGTTATTTGTAGCATTAGAGCAAAATTTGAGAAAGATTAAGGTACAAAGAAAATGTAATTTTCTCATATATTTAGTGTTCAGTCTTATTTATTTTTTCGAATATTTTTGTTTTATTTGGTATATTTTCTAACTTTTAAAGTAAACAAAAACTTTAGTCATTTCTCCGAAAAACGAATATTTAATAAAGACTGATTACTATATATATGTTATTCAAATAGAAATTATTTTGAGCATCAGAGCAGAATTTAGAAAACAAAAAATAAGGCTTATTAGAAACTCTAAAAAAATAACTTTTTGGCGTTTCTAATAGATAAGTTTAAAAACATAAAAATAAAACTTTTTATTACACATTACTATATCTATCAAAAATTAAAACTATGATATATTTACTTATTTCTATTTTATCTACTCTTGCAGGAGTTTATACTATTTTTATGCCTTTGAAAAATAAAAATCTAAATTATTTTTTGCCTTTACTTTTTTTTGTCATTGTATTAATATTTAGTATTCTTCTATTTCAAAAAACCAAAGATAATAAAAAAGTAAATGGTATTTATCTTTTCATTAATTCTTTTTTGATGAATACACTCGGTTTTGCTTTTTTTACGTCAACAACTATGAAAATATTTGGATTAATTTTAGTAGGTTTAACAACTCTTACTTATATTTTTGCAATTATTTTGATTGCACAAGCCATTTTTTCTCAAAAACAGAAAATATTTTAATAAAAAAATTACTTAGGTTTTTAAAAATAAACCATTATGAAATTCTAATTAGTTTGCGTTATTGGTAATGTGACAATTTTAGTGGAAAGTTTTTAAAACGCCTTTAGGCGTGCTACCTTTGTAACAAAGTATAAAAGTTCGGTAAAAATCTCGTAGAGCTGATATCAGATTTCACACTTACAGCGTTTTTTTTATCATTATACTCATTTTCTGCAAAGATTTCAGTCCTAAGGACTTTTAAAAAATAACTACTATGCATTAAAAAAAGCATCACTAAAATTGTCAGAGTACCATAATTTTTGTTGATAATACCTAAATAGTTACAAAAAAATAAAAAAATACAGATGTAATCAAACATCTGTATTTTTTTTTATTGATGGTTTAATTTTTTATTCAAAAGCAATTTGTCTATTTTTTGGATATTTCAAATTGTATTTAATAAGCATTTTTTTGGTTTCGTTAGGTTTAATAGTTAATTTCCAAGTAACCCTACCTGTTGCTTTATTAATAATTGCGTCTTTTGCTTCTATGAGTTCTACATCAATTTGACCGTCTTTCGAAATAGGTATTTGTTCTTCTACTGTAATACTGATGTCTGTTTTTTTCGTGTTACGCACCTGAATTTCAAAACCTAATTCTTCTTTTACATTACTTCCAATGAATTTTCGGCTACTAATGTCTTTTACTTTCATTCTTTTTGTAATAATTTTTTTATCACGTCCTAAAGAAATTGCCAAAGTATCTTTTACATTATTAGCATTCAAATAAGTTTCACCTACAAAAGAGCCTTCAAAATAAACATTGGCTTGTCCTGATAATAAATTGAGTTGCTCCCAACCTGTCATTCTTGCCATCAAAAACGAATCAAAATCCATTCTTGGCACCGTTCCATAATCATAATATGTTTTTACATCATAGTTTTTTACATCAACTAATTGTGGTTTTCCGTCAGAAAGAATAGTATAAGGAACGCTAATTTCAAACTCGGTAGCAAAAGTAGATTCTGTAACTTCAGTTTTATCGGCTATAGTTTCTGAAGGTTTTTCTTCTTCAACATCTTCCATTTCTTTTTTTGATATTTTTGCGTCATCTTTATAATCAGCATTGGGAGAATTAGACCTACCTCTTGTTGCATTTTCATACAAACTTGTATTTCTTAGATTTTGAGATACCATTTTATTATAAAAATTGACATACCAAGTTTTTAATTCAGGTTTTACTCCGCCTTGTGCAGGGTTGCCTGTTGATAAAGTAACTTTTACATCTTTCCAATCTATGCCTGTGTTTTGGAATACATTTGCTTTATAACTCAACTGAATCGGGCTTTGTGCGTCTTTCGCTCTTAAATCATAAATGGGTGTCCAGCCTGCATCAGGCACAATATAATTGAGTTCAAAATCAACAGTAGTAGCAGTAGATGCTGTTACAGTTACTAAAATCTCACTTGTTGGTTTGCTTGCATCACGATTTGCTTCTGATATTTGATTGGCAATGCTATTGATTTTTAAGTTAATTTTTGTTAGTTCTTTGTCTATTTGGTATAAATTAGTTTGGATTTCAGTAAGCCTTGCTCTATAAAAATCAGCCATTTCCTTTAGTTTTTGAGCGTTTACACCAGCGTCACCGCCAATCATTTTATTAGACAAAACAACATCTTCTTCTCTTTGCCAATTTTGCCTTTGGATAGAAAATAACTTAACTTTATCTCTCAAATTCTCCAAAGTATCTTCATATTGTTTGATTTTAGCAGTCTTAGATTGATTTCTTAGATAATTGATTTGATGTTTGACAGACATTATCGTAATATTACCTTTTGCGGTAACTTGAATACTTGGCTTGATAATCTTTGTAGATAAATCTTCAAAAACTAAATTAGTTGTTCCTGCAGGAATTACTATTTTTGCAGCATTGATAACTTGTGCTCTGTTCAAAAAAACAGTAACTGCTTTTACATTTGATTTGACATTTTTTTCGGTTTGGGCATCAATACTAAAATTGAATAGTAGGAACAAGCCCATAAAAATTATTTTTTTCATATTTTTATCAAGAAGGATTTTTAATTCTTTTAATAGTTACTTATAAATCAAAAAAATATTACACAAATAAACTAATAAATTAGTTGATTTATGCAACATTTCTACCTTTTTTAGAATTATTTAACAAAAAATATAATAAAAAATGATTGAATATCAAGTAAATACTCAAAAAAAAATTTAATTTTTCTAATCCTATCAAAATATTTTTCTTTGTATAAGTTTTATATTCAACAAAAAAAGTTATTCTTGTGATAAGAATAACTTTTTCAGATAAAAAATAAGAGATAAGCATTTACACTATTCTTATCAACATTTACAAAGATAATTTTTTATTTTGATTTAAGATTATCCTTCTTGATGCACAAAAACTTCTTCAAAAGGACTTTCATTAATACTCACAACAGTATAAGGTACTAACATAGTTTTATAGTTTTCTTCTATTCTTTCGTAAGCCTCTTTGATATTATGAGCAGAAACAATCACATATAAACTAACTTTTTTGACTTTTTCGGTATCATCATCAGTTACATTGTACGTAATTTTACATTTGTACCACATATCAGCATCTTCATAATGAAATACCTCAATGAGATTGCTACGGCGTAAATCGCCTATTTGAAAATCTTTGATAATACTTCCCATTTCTTGATAAATACGTGCTTCTGCTTCCGTATAAGAGATAGCATCAATTAAGTAAGATTGTTGTACTTTTTTGATATTGCCCTTGTCGTCCTCTTTATTAAATTTGATTTGGCAAACGAACCAGCTTTTGTTCATATATAAAGAATTTTTTTTAAATTTTTTTGCAAAATTATAAAAAAATAAATGAATTTAATAACAAATGTGTATTTTTTATCGATATTATTTGCTATCCAACTTAAAAATATTTCTACTCACTAAAAAACCTGCTAACAAAGCCGTCAAAAATGCTAATAGAAAAGTATAATAATAATATTGATAAGATAAAAAAGGATAAATTTTAGCATCATAACCCCAAGTAGATAAGGCTTTGTTCCAAAAAACCAAATCTAAACCATATACTTGAAAATAAACGATTGAACCATAAGACAATAAAAAAGAAAATGGTAATGCTATAATTAGCAATAAAATTGTTTCAAAAATAATCAATCTTTGTACATTTTTTTGTGCAACACCCAAAACATACAAACGATATAATTCTTCTTTTCGATTCCAAACAGACATTGCCATCAAATTAAACAAACTTATTCCTAAAGCAAAAAATATCAGTCCTAAAAAAATAAAGAAAAAAGCATCTAAAATCAAATACCAATAGGCTAAATCAGGTGCATTTTCTATCCAAGTACTGATTTCCAAATCGATATTTTCCTTTTGAAACATTTTTTTTATCCTTTTTTTAATAGATAATGATTCATTTTTATTTTTTATTTTGATTAAAATTTGATGTGATAAATCTTCATTTGCTTTTGAAAATAATACATTACCTAAAAAATCAAGCGGTAAAAATAGATGTGTTTTTGAAAATTGTTCTTGTCCAACTTGATAAATACCTACAATTTTACACCAAAAAACAACTACTTTGTTATCAATATTTACACACTGAATTTGTAAGGAATCATTTATTTTTTTGGTTAATTTTTCTGCTAATGCTTTTCCAATAATAACATTTGCATCCTTTTTTTGTGATAATGTATTTCCTTCTTTGATGTATTTTGATAATTGCAATACTTTTTTATCTTCTTTTATGTCAATACCATAAATATCTATCGGAAAATTTTGTGCCTTATTTATTAACAAACCTCTTGTATTGATTCTTTTAGTAATGCCTTCAATCTTAACACTTTTTTTTATTTTTTGAATAATTGCATTAGTTTGATAAATATAAAAAATACTTTGTTTATCACTTTTATAATTAAGATGAGTAATTTTGAGATGTGCCAAACTTGTATCCATTTTTTCAGTTTGTCTTTTAAGCACCAGACCATTGATGAAACCAATGCCTAAAAGCCCTATTGATACACTAAAAACAACAGAAAACAATAAAATAATTGTATTTTTAGGATGATAAAATAAATTCCGAAAAGCTAATTTTAATAGAATACAATTCACAGTGTTATTCTTTTGAGAGAATGTATTTTGGTTTTTATTCAATTTTTTTGAACGACGCAAAATAGATTATTGATAATGAATAATTTATCAAAAAATAAAAATGGTTCTCTGACAATTTTAGTGAAAACATTGTATTGCAACAAATTTTGTCTTTTTGAGCGAAGCGAAAAAACTTATCTCTGGCTCACAACTCGTTGAT
>RDZP01000056.1 GCA_004294005.1 Cytophagia bacterium | reverse complement strand
CTAAATTTTATACGGAAATTTATCGCAGGAGGCACGCGGATAACGCGGATTTTACGGATTTGAACGGATTTTTTATTTTTGTAAAATTTTATCCGTATAGGTGTTAGAAGAACCTAAAAAACTTTATAATCTTTTTTTTGAGTAATTTGTAAGGCTTTTTTTACGATAAAGTGAATGGTTATAAAAAATAGCACCCATTTTTTAATTTTCTTCCTCAATTAAAAACCTCTCAACTTAAAATTTACTTCTTTCTTATAAACTAAATCAAAAAAATTATCGTTATCATCATAGAAATAATATTTGATCATTTCTATCCATCAATCATGGACTTACAAACACTCAAAAAACTTGTCAGACAAGGTGAACATTTGTATTTAGAATTTAAACTAAAAGCAACTCATCCTGACAAAATCACCAAAGAAGCAGTAGCTTTTGCCAACGCAGAAGGAGGAACAATTTTATTAGGAGTTGATGACGATAAGAATATAAAAGGACTAAAATTTCCCGAAGAAGATGAGTTTGTTTTAACAAAAGCATTCGCTGAATATGCTTTTCCCGCCATAGAATACCGATTAGAAAAAATTGTTTTGGAAAATGATAGAGAAATTCTTGCTTTTTATGTACCTAAAAGCGAAAATATACATTATTTATTGGAAAATCCAACGCAAAAAAAAAATGGAAAAGCCTACATAAGAGTTGATGATAAGTGTGTAAAAGCAAGTAAAGAAGTATATCAAATTATGAAAGGGAGAAAAAAAGAAAGAAACATTCGTTTTTATTTCAAAGAAAATGAAAAGACTTTGATGAAATTTTTAGATGAAAATAAAAAAATTACTGTCCAAAAATTCGTTGAAATAGCCAAAATAGAATATACACTTGCTTCCAAAACCTTAATTCTATTAACGCTTGGCGGTGTTTTAGATGTGATACCTGATGAAGTTGAAGATTTTTTTGTGGTAAAACCAATAGAAGAATAATTTTTTTTTAAAATTAAAACCTTTCCAAAAAACAATCTGTTATCCAAGAAAATTAAAAAAAATAAATTAAAAATATGGCAACTCCTAATCTCAAATTAATTACGGCTTTGCGTAAAACTGCCGAAAAATTAAGCAATGGTGCAAAATATCAATGGGGACACATGGGACAATGTAATTGCGGAAACTTGGCTCAAGAATTGACACAAATGTCAGAAAACGAAATTCACGCTCACGCATTACAGACACGTGAAGGTGATTGGTCAGAACAAACTGCTGAATACTGTGGCATTAGCAAACTTCCGATGGACGTAATGATTACAAAGATGATTGAAGCAGGATTGACTACGAATGATTTACAAAATTTAGAGAAGTTAAGCGACAAAAATGTATTAGCACGTTTACCAAAAGAAAAACGTTATCTTTCTCACAATGTTCGTACTGATGTTGTGATTTATATGAAAACTTTTGCAGATTTTTTAGAAGAAGAATTATTTTTGCAATCAGTTGAATTGCCTGATTTTAGTGCTGCGTTACAGACAACTGAATGTTTATAAAATATTTTTTGATGTTATTTTCTAACTTTCCAAAAAAATTAAAGTTTTTGGAAAGTTTATTTTTTATAGTGATGCTAAATTCTTATTTTTGCACATTAAAATATAACACAAATATTAATACTTACATCAAATTTATTCTTTAACAATATGCTGCTACCACCTAACGAAGAAAATAGACCAAAAAAAGAAATTCAATATCAATATTCTCCCGAACATTTGAGTAATTCTTCGCCCAATAAATACAAATTAGAAGATTTAAAAAGGCAAGAAATGATTATCAATTTAGGACCACAACATCCTTCTACGCATGGCGTTTTGAGGTTGGAGGTTCTTACAGATGGCGAAATTGTAGTAGATGTAGTGCCTCATTTAGGTTATTTACATCGATGTTTTGAAAAACATACAGAATCATTGCCTTACAATCAAATTATTCCATATATTGATAGGATGGATTATGTTGCATCAATGAACTCTGAACATGCCTACGTGATGGGCGTGGAAAAGATGTTAGGCATCGAAGGGAAATTACCTAAAAGAATAGAATATATTAGAGTTTTGGTAGCAGAAATGAACCGAATTGCCTCTCATTTTATTGCTTTAGGTACTTATGGAGTAGATATTGGTGCGACTACACCTTTTTTGTGGATGATGCGTGATAGAGAACATATATTGCGGCTATTAGAATGGGTTTCAGGAGCAAGAATGTTGTATAATTATATTTGGATAGGTGGATTATTTTATGATTTACCACTTGGTTTTGAAGAAAAATGTTTAGAATTTATTGCTTATTTACCTCCAAAAATAAAAGAAACGCAAGAGTTATTATTAGAAAATAAAATTTTTATTGAACGAACTGCCAATGTAGGTATTTTACCAAGAGATTTAGCCATTAATTATGCTGTTTCAGGTCCTATTTTGCGTGCTTCTGGTTTGAGATATGATTTAAGAAAAGTAGATAAATACAGTGTTTATCCCGAATTAGATTTTGAAATTCCGATAGGAAAAGGTGAAATGGGAACCACAGGCGATTGTTGGGATAGAACTTGGGTGCGATTACTTGAATGTTACGAAAGTGTAAAAATAATTCAACAATGCCTCGAAAAATTGACAAAAGAGCATAAAAGAACGAAAGAATTTGACCCACAAGCATTTGTACCTAAAAAAATCCGTCCACCAAAAATGGATATTTATGTGAGAGCAGAAAATCCAAAAGGAGAATTAGGCTTTTTTTTCAGGGCTGACGGAAAAAGTGATATTCCTTTTAGATGCAAAGCAAGAGGTTGCAGTTTTTCCAATTTATCGGTTTTGCCTGAGTTGAGCAAGGGCATAATGATTGCTGATTTGATTGCTATTGTTGGTTCTTTGGATTTTGTAATGGGTGAAGTAGATAGATAACAATCATATCAAAATGGATAACGTATTATTTTACGACTTTTCCATTTTCAATCTTAAAAATAGTAGGTTGAATATTGATAGTAGCAAAAATTTGCAATGTTCGTTCTGGGCGTGCATCAGTAACGAATATCTGCCCAAAATGGTCATCATTGACTAATTTGATAAGTTGTTGGATTCTAAAATCATCTAATTTATCAAAAATATCATCTAACAATAAAATAGGTTTAATTTGTTTTTTTTGATAAATAATTTCGTATTGTGCCAATTTTAAAGCAATCAAAAAAGATTTTTGTTGTCCTTGTGAACCATATTTTTTGAGTGAATAGTTATCAATAAAAAAAATAATATCGTCTTTATGTGTTCCAAAAGTAGTTCTTTTTAAAATAATATCTTTTTGAAGTGCTTGATAAAAATTATTTTTAAAGTTTTTTGATAAAAAATCAGCTTTGTATTCAAAATGACAACTTTCTTTTTTTTGGGTTAAAAAATCATAATTTTTTTGAAAAATTGGTAAAAATTCTTTGATAAAATTTTGTCTTTTTTGTGTAATTTTTTCTCCAAAATCTAATAAATAATGGTCATACATTTCAATCAAAGCTTTATCAAAAGTGGTGTTTTGTTTCAAAAGAGCATTTCTTTGAGAAAGGTAATGATTGTAATAAATTAAATTTTGTAAATATTCACTATCAGTTTGAGCAATCATACTATCCAAAAATTTCCTTCTTTCTTCACTTCCCTCTGCGATAAGATTTTGGTCATTCGGTGCAATCATTACCACAGGAAACCTACCAATATGTTCAGTTATTTTTGAATAAATTAAATCATTTACTTTTAGAATTTTCTTTTGTCCTATTTGAACACCACAATAAATTTCAAAATTTTCTTCTGCAATATGAAAATTTGCTTTTATCATCATCATATTTTGATTGTGTAAAATATTTTGTGCATCTATACTCAAAAAATAACTTTTACTCATAGATAAATAATACAAAGCATCTAATAAATTGGTTTTTCCTGCACCATTTTCACCTGCAATACAATTTATTTTTGTATCAAAGGAAAGATTAAGCGTTTCATAATTTTTGAATTGAAAAAGAGAAAGTTTTGAAATATACACTTTTTAAGCAATGATAAAATAAATCTATTTTTTGATTATAACAAAGAAAAAAATAGAAAAGTTAATTATTTTTGAAAATTTTATATTTATTGTAAGACTATTCAATCAAAAAAGTAAAAGATTAGTTTTATTGATGTTCAAACAATATACAAAAGTAATAGGCTTTTTAAGATGAACGAAGTTTTTGCACACGGATAACGCGGATTTTACGGATTTAAACGGATTTTTTTTTCTTCTTTTTATGAAATTTTAATGTTTTTTTATCAATTTTTGCTTCTCATTTTAAAAACAATAATAATACAAAGTTTATTTTTTGAAATAAAAAGCAATTTTAAAAAAGCACTGCAACCTGCACACGCCCAATATGAATGATAGGAATTTCACCTGATTTTCTTCCTTCATAATTAAGATTAAGTTGTAAACCATTGCTTAATTTTTGTTGCCAATTCAAAGTCCAAGTAAAATTAACATTAGGTTGCAAGGCTTCCAATAATTCATAACTAACAGGTGTATTGAGATTGCCCGAAAAATCATTTTGAATATAACGAATAGTTGCCAATAAATTCCGAGTAGAAAGTTTATTCCAACGAATTTCTGTGATAATTTGTTTGATAGTGTTTTTTTCATTTGATTGTGTATCAAATATATTTTTTTTTGGTTGATAATTCAAAATTAAACTAATTCTAAAGTCATTAGAAGGCTGAAAAGCAATTTCAGGACTAATATGATAACTTTGAATTAAAAAATTACGTGTCAATAAAAAATCAGAAGCGTTTTTTTGGGTGTATTGTGCCAGATTCAAACGAAGATTAGTAAATTTACCAATATTTCTTCTTATCACCAATTTTAATTCAGCTCTTTGTCTTTCTTCAAAACCGTTTGTTAATAGTTGCTTTTGTTTTGTTGCTAATAATTGTAATTCTGCTCCTGAAAATGTACTCAATCGATTATAAAAAAAAGTAGTTCTAATCACTTCTTGTGTTGCTAAAATTTGCGCATCATCAATATTTCTAAAAGGAATTAATCGATTCAAAAAATCATCTTCAGTAAATCTTTTTTGAATATTCCAAGCGGTTTGATTTGAAATTTTGGCGATATTTTTCAAAATAATATGTTTTGAATCTGCCCATTTTTTTGGAAAATTAAACTCTAATCTATAATTAAAATTATTGCTAAAAGCCTTTGTATAAGTTGTAGTAGGTAAAAATATTTTAATGTACTGTCTTTCATCAGGATTAATTGCCAAATAAAATTCATTCAGTTGTGGTATTCTATCATTATTATCATCTCTCCAAGTATGCGTCCCCTGCCCTATCGCAACAGGCACAAATTGGTATTCTCTTTGCAATTCTCGCCCTGTATTTGTTGCTAAAGAAAATTCATTTTTGATAAGTTTCCCCAATAAAAATCCATTCCAATCCAATCTTCCCATTATATTATCATTTTCGGTATTGTCTTGAATACTTTGCAATATTTTGTATTGTAAATTTCTATAAGTAAGATTGATAGTAATTTGATTTGTTGCATTAATATTGGCTTTTAAACTTGTATTGGCAGTTTGCGATTGTAAAAAAGATTGCATTTTTCCCTCTTTTGGCATAAAATCAGTTCTCCAACTGTATTGTATTTGCCATTTTATTTTGCTCGAATCAGGTAATTGAAAAAAGATTTTTTGTTCTTCAAAATTCATAGCCGTTCTAATAATAGAATCTTTTTTTTGTAAAAATACTTTATTTTTATCTTGATTGAATTGATAGCCAAAACTTCCTTTTCTTGTGTTGTATTTGAGTTCTATATTTACCCTTTTCCAATCTGAAAAATAAATATCTTGACGATTTGCCAACCAAAAAGCATTGATTTTGAGATTAAAATTTTTATATTTTGTTTGTAGATTCACAACTTGTTGCGTACCATTTGCTTGTATTCCTCTGTTTCTAAGATTAATTTTATAACTAAAAAAATGATTATTTTTTTGCTTTATTCCAATTTCTGCTTGTGCAATATTATCAGCAATTTGAATAGTATCACTTCTCAAACTCCAATCTCTATCAAATTCTATTTCTCTAAATCTATCTATCGGTCTAAAAAATTGTGAATTATGTTCAAAATCTAATTTCCCAAACCACTGCCAATCTGTATTTTTAATTTTTTTTCCACTATTTTGATAACCAAATTTGGTTGCAAAGCCTTGATTATCAGCATCATCTTTGTTAGAATAACGATTAACATCTAAATTAGAAAAAGCATTTTCAATAAAAATATTTTCATATTCATTAAAATTGTATTTTACACCTGCAACCAACATCTGTTTTAATAATGGCGTAGGCACTTGACGAACAGGCATAAAATTCCCTTGTTTGATGTTGTTGATAGGTTGCCTCCATTCAAAAATTTGTCCATTTGCAGTGGTACTCAACCGAACATAATCACCCTTATTATTGCCTACTTCTGTAAAACTCACTCTAAAAATAGCTTTATCAGGATTGTTCGAATATTCTAAAATAGGATAAGTAACCAACCCAATTAAAGTATCTTTTTTTTGATACAGAATTTCATTTGCCCTAAAACCAACAGAATCAATACCATTAATAAATCCATTTCCATCACCACTTTCGCTCAAAGTGAGTTTATCTGCATCAGAAAGAGTAATCAAAGGAGTGCGAGGATTGTCTGCCTCTCGATAAAATCCAACAAAAAAATTCGTTTTTTTGATTGCTTGTTGATGCCAAAAAGTCTGTAATCCACGTGCATAATTTCGCTCTGCATATTCAAAATCTACTCTAATTCTCGAAAATTGTGTAATCAATATAGAAGGTGTAAAAATAATTTCTGCTTGGTTATAATCAATCGTATAATCGTTGTTATAACCTCTTGTCATCAATTTTCCATCTACAAAAACCTTTTCAGAATTAGCCAAAACAATCAATAATTTTTCTCCATTTGGACTTTGTAAACGATAAGGACCTTGCACACCTTCGAGGGCATTCAAGGTAATAGAGGCAAATTTTCCTTTTGAGGCTGCAAAACCTGCAGTAGTTTTTGCGTTGTAATCTTTGATAGCATAATCAGTATCCAAAAAAGCACCTTGCCCATTTTTATAAAATTGTAAAAAGTAATTTTTTTTTTGTTGAAAAACAACATCACCTGCGGTAATATTTCCTTTTTTATGTGATAATTTAATAAAAACTCTATCAAATTCTTGTACTTGTAAAGTATTTCCGTCAGGTTGATAAGGAATATTTTGGTCATTGATAACTGCATTAAGCGTAATATCATTGTTTAATTTTCCTTCTAATTGAAGATTAAGAGCAGAATTAACAAACACATTTTGAGTATTTCCAATCGAAATTCCTCTTACCAAGCTACCGCTTTTATTGATATTACCAAGATTAAAAAATTCTTCTCTTTTGTCTATCAAAGTGATAGTTTGTGATAAATCTTCGGTAGTATATCTTCCTTTTATGCTATCTCTTGTGATGGTTTTTCGAAGATACATTTTTTGTGTGATATGAAATGGTAAAGTTTGGTAACTTATTTTTACAGAATCATATTTTGCAAAAATTGGAATTGAAATAGTATTAGTTTGAAAATCAAAAGAAAATTCTGTAACAACATCTGTTGGAAAAATAATTTTGATAGAATTGGGAATAATTGATGAGGTATCTATTTTTTGTTTTTTCGCATTTGTTTTTATCCATTTTGTTTTTTCAAAAGGAAGGCGTTGAGCAAAAATAGAATCAATTTGAAAGATAAAAAAAATAAATAAAACAAAATAAAATTTCATTCTAAAAAAAATAATGTTGCAAAAATACTATTTTTAGAACGAAAAAAAGAATATTTTTGATGATTTTTATATTTTTTGATTTTATTATAAAAATTATTGGCAAACAAAATAAGTAATTAGACAATTTTAAAGTGTAGTTTTGTATTCGCAAAAAAGCACACGGATAACGCTGATTTTACGGATTTAAACGGATTTTTTATTGACAAACAAATTAGCATTTTTTATTCAACTCATAACTGATGTTACACAGTTTAATTTTCAAACGGTCTGTACCGTAGTGAAACGGAAGTCTGACCGTTTAAAATTAAATAGAAGGCTTTTTCCTGAAAATGCTTTTGATTACTACCAAAAAACATTTTAAATTTGTAAAATTGTCAGACCTCCGTTTTACTACGGTACAGACAATTTTATCAAATTTAAAATTATCCTTGCGTAACATCAGTAATAAAAAATAAAATCAAGCCAAAAAAGAACTTATTTGCTTTTTTTTTACTTATAAACAAATAAAAGAATGAAATAAAATGAAAAAAAACGCTCTCTTTATTCTCTCTATTTTTATTATTTTTAGTTTTATGCAGTGTAAAAATCGTAATAATTCACCACAAAATTTATTTTCTTGTGAAATAGACGGTACACAATGGGAAACTACGCAAGTTACTACCAATGTAATTCAGTCAGGAAGTTTATTTACTGTCGATATTGTTGCGACACACGCCAACGGACAAGCAATTTACCTCAAAATTTATAGTTTAAGTCAGAGTGGACAAGGGAATTATCCATTAGGCAATGCTAATTTTCAGAATGAAGCAACTTTTGCACCACAAGGAAATTTTAGTTTGAATACACAAAATTGGAAAAGTTCCCCTATTTGTAATTCTCCACAAGGCAATTATATTCAAATTGATGAATTACAAAACGGCTTTTTGAATGGAAGTTTTACGACCACTGTTTGTTTTTCAAATGGTACAATCAAAAGAATTACCAATGGAAAGTTGTTTCAATTAACGGCACGAATGTAAGAAAAGTAGCAATAAAAGCATATTTAAAAACTAAAAAATTGACGCTCAATTCAAAAAACAACTAAAATCAATTAAAAATTGTGTTTTTTATCGATTTTCAACCAAAATTATAACATTCTAAAAGAAAATTATCAAAAAAAATACTTTTTTTTAAACAAAATAAACTTTTGTAACGTTATGAAAGCAATTAAACACTTAGATATTTTTGAGTTTATATTTTTTGGATAAATTATCTATCAAACACAAAAATACAACTAATATTAAATACTTATCTTTTTATGTTGATAACTCCTGGAGAACTATTAAAAAACATCGACATTCCTGCCGATTTACGAAAATTAAAACCTGAACAATTATTACAGGTAACACAAGAATTAAGAGATTTTATTATCGATAATGTGTCTGTATTTGGCGGGCATTTTGGCGCAAGCTTAGGTGTAGTAGAACTTACAACTGCCTTGCATTATGTATTTAATACTCCTGATGATAGGATTGTTTGGGACGTTGGTCATCAAGCTTATGGACATAAAATATTGACGGGAAGGCGTGACCTTTTTCATACTAATAGGCTTTATAAAGGCATTTCAGGTTTTCCAAAAAGAAAAGAAAGTGAATACGATACATTTGGCGTAGGTCATTCTTCTACTTCTATTTCGGCGGCTTTAGGTATGGCAATTGCTTCAAAACAAAAAGGTGAAAATGACCGTCAGCACGTTGCAATAATTGGTGATGGAGCAATGACCGCAGGACTTGCCTTTGAAGGCATGAATCACGCAGGTGTTTCTGATACAAATTTATTGATTATTTTGAATGATAATTGTATGTCAATTGACCCTAATGTTGGTGCATTAAAAGAATATTTGACAGACATTAGTACATCAAGATGGTACAATGGATTTAGAGATAATGTTTGGAAAATATTAGGAAAATTTAATAAAATTGGACGTTTTCAACAAATTGCTGGCAAAATAGAACAAATGGTAAAAGGTGCTTTACTTAAAAATAGTAACCTTTTTGAATCATTAAATTTACGCTATTTTGGTCCTATTGATGGACACGATATTCATCATTTGGTGAGTGTTATGGAGGATTTGAAAAAAATTCCTGGACCAAAATTATTGCATTGTATCACCGTAAAAGGAAAAGGATATGAATTAGCAGAAAAAGACCAAACCAAATGGCACGCGCCAGGTTTATTTGATAAAATTACGGGAGAAATTCATAAAAAAATATATACTGTACCACAACCCGCTAAATATCAAGATGTTTTTGGAGAAACTTTGTTAGAATTAGCAAAAGAAAATCCAAAAATAATGGGTATTACTCCTGCAATGCCTTCAGGTTCTTCATTGAATATTATGATGAAAGAAATGCCTGAACGCGCTATAGATGTAGGCATCGCAGAGCAACACGCTGTAACGGTTTCGGCTGGATTAGCAACAGAAGGAATGACCGTTTTTTGTAATATTTATTCATCTTTTATGCAACGTGCTTATGACCAAGTCGTTCATGATGTTTGTATTCAAGAACTACCTGTTGTTTTTTGTTTGGATAGAGGTGGATTTGCGGGAGCAGATGGTCCTACACATCACGGAGCATATGATATTGCTTATATGCGTTGCATTCCAAATATGATGGTTTTTTCGCCTATGAATGAAGTTGAGTTGAGAAATATTCTTTATACTGTTTCATTAGATGAGTTTAAACAATATAAATCAGCCATCTCAATTCGTTATCCACGTGGTGAAGGTGTAATTCCTGATTGGAGAAAGCCATTTGAAAAAATTGAAATCGGAAAAGGTAAAAAAATTAAAGACGGAGAAGATATAGCAATTTTAACCATTGGACACATTGGCAATTATGCAGTAGAGGCTTGCAGTCATTTAACAAAAGAAGGAATTGATGTTGCTCATTATGATATGCGTTTTGCAAAGCCTTTAGATGTGGAAATGTTGAAAGAAATTGCACAAAAATTTGATAAGATTATTACAATAGAAGATGCTTGTCTGCAAGGTGGTTTTGGTTCGGCGGTTTTAGAGTGGTTATCTGATAATGATTATCATATTCAAGTCAAAAGATTAGGTATGAAAGATGAAATCTATGAACATGGAACACAAATGGAACTGCACAAAGAAGCAGGCTTTGCACCTGAAAATATCATCAAGGAAGTCAAAAAAATGATGTTAGTAAAGGTTTAGGTTTTTATATCAAAATAAATAAGTTATCAATACCAAAAGTTTGATAACTTATTTTTGTTTTTATTAGTATCCATTTTATAGTAGACTTCTTACAAAAGCTAAGTGATTGATTAACAAATACTTAAAAGGTCAAATAGATAATTCATTCGTAACTATTTAGGTACTTTTGGTGCAAGCGTGGACGCTTGTACAAGATTAAATAATAAGTTTATTTCTTGAATCCAAGTATCCAAGTATATAGAGTAATCTAAATGATTTAGTTTATTCATTAAAAATAAATATTATAAATTACACTACCAATCAGCCACTGTTTTATTAAAAATATCCAAAATAATTTGGTCTAAAATTTCAGTAATTTTACCACCTTCTACTTGCGAAAGACTTTGATTGGGTGGGAAATCAGAGTAAAAAGAAAAATTTTGTTTGAAATTCTTTTTTTGTTCTAATGTATTGACAAAATCAACTTCTACCGTAATTGTAAGCCTATTTTGTGCTGCTTGGTCGGCTGTTGCGGCGATAGGCGACATCGTATAACCCGTAATACTACCTGTAACTGCTAATTCACCTTCATTTTTTTTGTCCATAATTTTTAAGGCAGAATTTCTTTGGTAGTATTCTTTTAATTTTTCTGTAAAATCAATGTTCAAACTTGGTGGACCTCCCGTAGAACGATTTTGAAAATTACTAATATAAATAGTTTTTGCTAATGTATTTGCACCTGTAAAACTATATCTTATTGAACAATTTTGAAGTGATATTAAAAATACAAATAAAAGACTAATCCTAATTTTTTTCATCATAAAAATAAAATTTCTTATTTTTTCTTACAAAAATAAATATTTTTTACCGAAAATAAAACCAACTTGGTTTTTTCTTTTTATTTTTTTGATTATTCTTAAATATTTTCTAAAAAATGCGTATTTTTTTTGAATAAAATACTACCTTTGCAAAATATTTATACATTTAATATAATTTGTTATGGTACAAGCCAATAATGGCGATGCAGTAAAAGTGCATTACACAGGTCGCCTTCTTGATGGTTCTATTTTTGATTCCTCAGAAGGACGCGACCCTTTAGCTTTCACAATGGGTAAAGGAATGATGATTCCAGGATTTGAAGCAGGTGTTTTGGGTATGAAAATAGGTGAAAAAAAATCTGTTCAAATTGCTCCTGAAGATGCTTATGGAGCGACAGATGAAACAAGACTTTTTCCTGTTAATAAATCTGAATTACCACCAGATATGCCATTAGAAGTAGGTATGCCTTTGACTGCTGATGCAGGAGATGGAAGACCTTTTCAAGTAGTAATCAAAGAAGTTCACCCTGAATATGTTGTTTTAGATGCTAATCACGCCTTAGCAGGAAAAGATTTGGTGTTTGAAATCGAATTAGTAGAAATCAATGGAAATCAATCTAAAAGCGGATTGATTTATTAAGATTACTCACACAATATTTTTAAAATCAAAAAATAATTGTTGTACCTTATAGGCTTTTAAAAGCCTATAAGGTAGTTTTTTATTATGCTAAAACCATTTTTTTAGGATAAAGTATCATCAACTTATCCAAAGTATAATCAATTTCTTCTTTTGTGTTCATTCTACTAAAAGAAAAACGAACAGATGCTCTTTCTCTATTACAATTAATACCTCTCAAAACATGCGAGCCAATATCAGAACCACTCGAGCAAGCGCTTCCACCTGATGCACAAATGCCTTGAATATCCAAATTAAATAATAACATATCGCTCACGTCTGAAGGTGGAAAACTTACATTCAAAACAGTATAAAGTGAATTATCAATTTCTCCACTTCTACCATTAAATTGTATATCTTCAAAATTTTGATATAATTTTTCAATCATATATTTTTTGAGTGAAATAACGTGATTTTGATGCTTTTCCATTGTTTCATAAGCCAATTCTAATGCTTTTGCAATGCCAATAATCCCATACAAATTTTCTGTTCCACCACGCATATTGCGTTCTTGTGCTCCACCATGAATCAAAGGATGGATTTTATTTTTTGCATTCAAATATAAAAAACCAACACCTTTTGGACCATGAAATTTATGGGCTGCACCTACCAAAAAATCAACAGGTAATTTTTGTAAATCATGATGATAATGCCCCATTGTTTGTACTGTATCTGTATGATAAAAACCTTTGTAGTTTTTTGTCATTTCAGCAATCCGTTGAATGTCATATAAATTACCAATTTCATTATTGGCGTGCATCAATGATACAAAAGAGTTTGGATTATTCGCCAATAAATTTTCTAAATGTGCATAATCAATATCACCTTTTTCATTGACATTTACAAGACTTAACTGTATTTTATTTTGTTTTGCTAAATTATCTAAGGTATGTAAAACAGCATGATGTTCTAAGCAAGAGGTGATAGCATGTTGAATTTTATAAGTTTCAATCGTTTGCATTATCGCAAAATTATCAGCCTCTGTGCCACCAGAAGTAAAAAATATTTCAGAAGGGGAAGTGTTAAGTAGATTAGCAATTTTTTTTCGTGCCATTTCTATTGCAGAACGTGTTTTTCTTCCATAAGCGTGAATAGAAGAAGGATTGCCAAAATGTTCTTCTAAATAAGGGAGCATTTCGTTCAAAACGGCTTTATCTAAGGGTGTGGTAGCGGCGTTATCCAAATATATTTTCATAATAGTGATGAGGAGAAAAAAATTATTTTTTATTTTTGTGCAAAATTACAACTTTTTTATTACACTAAAAATTTAATGCGTTTTATTTTTTTGGATTTGATGATTCTTTATTGAATATTTGCTTTACTTTCAAAAAAAATTACTTTTTAATTTTTGAATATCGGAATAATTTTTTCGAAATCATTAAAACCAAGATTATCTTCTAACTCACCCACAAAATTTATATTTTTTATTGCCTCTTCTGCATTATCAATTTTTTCAGTACGAAAATTTGTGATTTGTATTTTATCATCAACGGTTCCTTCTTCATAGTGTATTTGTAATTCCATTTGCTCTTTGATATAAATCGTAAATAATCTATTGATTTGGAATGTAAACAAATCATCTAAATACTTTACTACTTTTTGATTATTGCTCGAAACCGTGATTTCCATTTTTACTTCATTACTTTTTTTATCTAATAAATATCGATAATTTGAACTAAAAGAAGCCATTATTAATATTTTTAAAAAATCATAATCTTCTGGGGTTACGTTTGCATCATCATTCACTACACAACTTGTCAAGCAATTTTCAAAAGCAATTGCATAATCAGTGTACCAAATTTGATGTTGAAAATCGCCTTCGATTCTTCCATAAATATTTTCATATTTTTCTAACGTTTCGGCATTTTCATTTCTTAATTCTTCAATATAATCGATAAATCTACTACTCATTTTTGATTAATATATTTTTTTATATGAAACCTCTTTTTTGTACTCAAATAATTATTAAAGATATTCATTATTTTTTCAATATTGATAACGTTTAAAAATATAAAAATGTTAATCCATTTGATTATTTTTTTTTGAAATTAAGTAATCATACAATTTTTGTATTGTTTTTTGATTTTTATCTGATATGTTAAAAAAATAGGTCATTCAAAGAAAAAAAAGAAAAAAAATTTGGAAGTCTAATTTTTTTATAATTACTTTGCATTACAAAGTACTTTTTGTATATCAATGAAAGAAATAAAACACCCCGAAACACCATTAGAAACACTAAAAGAAATAAAAAAATTGATGGAAAATTCCTCTCGTTTTTTATCTTTAAGTGGTTTAGCAGGCGTATATGCAGGCATTTACGCATTGATAGGTACATTTGTAGTCGCTTATTATTTTGGTATTGATTTATTAAAACTAAAATATCAAGCCAATTATTCTGAAAATTTGTTATTTTTGGTAAGTATCGCAATGTGTGTATTGATTGCATCAATAGGAACGGGTTTGTATTTATCTATGAACCAAGCACGACAAAGAAAACTTCCTTTTTGGAATAAAACAACTTCTGTTTGGTTAGAAAGTGTTTTAATTCCGTTAATAACAGGCGGTTTGTTTTGTTTGATAATGATAAGTCATTTTTATGTCAAATTTGTACCAGGTGGGACACTTATTTTTTATGGCTTAGCGGTCTATCAATCGAGCAAACATAGTTACAAAGAACTAAAATGGTTAGGAATTGCTGAAATTATTTTAGGTTTATTGGCTACCTTGTTTTTAAATTATAGTCTTGTTTTTTGGGGTATTGGTTTTGGCATTTTTCACATCATTTACGGAGTGATGATGTATTGGAAATATGAAAGAAAAATAGTATGAAAAGTATTATTGAGGGTTTAGACAAGGCTTTTGACAATCGAATACGAATAGGAATCATGGCAATTCTTGTTGTAAATGATTGGGTTGATTTTAATACATTGAAATCACTATTACAAGCTACTGATGGAAACCTTGCTACACATTTATTCGCATTGGAACAAATTGAATATATTTTTGTAAAAAAAGAATTTGTAGGACGAAAAACAAAAACATCTTACCAAATTACAACCAAAGGAAAAGATGCCTTTACAATGCATCTTAATACCTTAGAAGATTTATTCAAAAATGTAAAAACCAATTAAAATCAATTATTTTGTGATTTTTTTCACTTAATTTTTGGACTGCATCTTTTTTGATGTATTTTTTATATCTTTTCACTTTGTATTTCAAAGTACTTTTAAATATTAATTATAAAAAAAATAAAATTATGTTACAATTATTTGTTTATCGTTTTTTGGGTATTTTTATACTCTCATTTATTTTTCAAGGTTTGTTTTGGAACGAAGAAGTAAGTCTTAATTTATTGATTTTTAGTAGTTTATTATCTATTTTGTCTATTATTTTGGAAATAGAAAGTTGGAAAAATAAGACTATAATTGTTGTAGCCATTGGTACTTTTACTGCTCTAATTAGTACCGTTTTGCATTATTCTACGATTAGTTTTATTGCTTTTTATATTTCTGCTTTGATTGGAATAGGTTTATTATTAGAATCACGCACAAAATTATTATTTTTTGCTTTTTTATCAGGTATATCAAAGCCTTTTTTTATTATTGGCGTTGAATTAGAGAAATTTTTATTACCAGAAACAAACACAAAAAAAGAAGAAGAAGTAAATTCTGAATATTATTTTTTTAAAAGAATAAAACTTTTTTTACTTCCTCTGGTTATTTTTTCTGTTTTTTTTATTCTTTTTAAATGGGGAAATCACGTCTTTAATAAAATTACAGATGATATTGGCTATTATTTTTTGACTATTTTTAATTACATTTCTTTTCAAAAAATCCCTTGTATGTTATTGGGTGCAGGCATTAGTTGTATCATTTTATTGCGTATAAAAAACGATTATTGGCTAAAAAGAGAAGGCGAACAAGAAGAAAAACTATACCGAGAACGTAAAAAAACAAATATGATTCAATATACGACCTTGAGTTTAAAAAATGAATATTGGATAGGAATCATCACTTTGATAATGGTTAATAGTTTGTGTATTTTTATCAATACAATAGATATTTTTTGGCTATGGATAAATTTTGATGCCAAAAATATTCAAGACTTTGCTAAAATGGTGCATGATGGAACATATATTTTGATATTCACAATTTTACTTTCGATGGGTGTTTTGATTTATTTTTTCAGAGGAAATCTTAACTTTATTCCTAAAAATAAATTATTGCTCCAACTTGCCTACCTTTGGCTTTTACAAAATGTTTTTATGGCACTTTCTGTAGGTTTACGCACTTGGTATTATATTCACGAAAGAGGTTTAGCATACAAAAGAATTGGCGTTTTAATTTTTTTAGTTTTGACTTTGTTTGGTATTTTTAGTTTATATATCAAAATAAAGCAACAAAAAACTTTTTATTTTTTATGGAATGTAAATATCAAATCGGTTTATTTAATGTTGATTTTTATGAGTTGGATTGATTGGGAAAGTTGGATTGTAAGCCATAATATCAATTATACAAAAAATTATCAAGATTTTGATATGGAATTTTTAATTACAAGAAGTGATAAAACCTTGTCTATTCTTCAAGAAAATTGGAATAAAATTCCAAAAAATATTCAAACAAAATACTTTTATTATCAAGAAACAGGTTATAATATTGCTACCAATTATGAAGAGTATCTTAAAGCACGAGTAAAAAAATTCAAAGAAAAAAAACAAAAACAAACTTGGCGTTCTTGGAATTATGCAGAATACCAAGCATACGAATTATTAAAATAATCATAGAAATAAGATTTATTTAAAGTTTTTCTTATAGGACTTGTCAGTTGATATTTTAAATACTACTTTTTTAGTAATTTTGCAGGCGGATAATGTTGAGTAGCAGAGGAACAAGTAGAAAACTATCAGATTAATTTTTAGCTATTGGATTTCTATTCAATTATTATAAAAAAACTTCTTTATATCTGTAAAATATACAATAATTTTATTTTTGACATTAACAATAAATTATTCATTACTTAAAAAAAAATGGTTCTACTAAATTTTGTACGATTTTTTCTATTGAGCAATTGTAGTACACACTTTTAGTGTGTCGACACACTAAAAGTGTGTACTACAATTTTTATTT
>RDZP01000003.1 GCA_004294005.1 Cytophagia bacterium | reverse complement strand
ATTGATGAATTTACTACACAAATCAAACAAAGAAAAAAAGCAGAAGAAGAAAAAATGATTGCCGAAAAAGCAAAAGAAATCGCTGAAAAATTAGCAAAACAAGCAGAAGAAGCAAGAAAAGAAGCGCAAGAAACTGCCAAAAAAGAGGCGGAAGCAAGGAAAAAAGCTGAGCAATCTCAAGGCGAAGCTCAAGAAACTGCCAAAAAAGAAGCAGAAGCAAGGAAAAAAGCCGAAAAAACTGCCAAAAAAGAAGCAGAAGCAAGAAAAGAAATGGAGGAAAAATATAAAAAAATGGAACTTGAATTACAAGAATTGCGTAATTTAGCAAAAAAAGAAATTCAGTTATAATTGATTGTCAAAAGTTATAAAAAAATACCAGAATTAAAAATTAAAATAATAAAAATTAAAATAAAATAACAATGTTAGCATTTTTTTTAGATTTGATAAAAATCTTATTACCCGCAGGTTTGGTTTTGTACGCAATGTATTTAGTAGTACGTTCTTTTATTGGAAAAGAATTACAACAAGCACAGAATCAGTCTAATTTAGCATTACAACTCAAACAAATTGACTTAAACATCAAACAAAAAGAAGTTGAAATTAAAAATAAAGAACAAGTTTTACCAATTCGTTTGCAGGCTTATGAAAGAATGTGTTTGTATTTAGAACGAATTACGCCCATTCAAATTATTCCACGTCTTAATAATCCTGAGTTTACTGTTGGTTTTTTTCAGGCTTTGTTGATTCACGAAATTAGACAAGAATTTAGTCATAATATTTCACAACAACTATATGTGAGCAATGAAGCTTGGAATTTAATTGTAAAAGCGACAGAGGAAGTAATCGTTTTGATTAATAACTCGACTACAGGACTTGATGAAGAAATTTCTGCCTTCGAATTATCAAAAAATATTTTAAAAAACGTTACAGAATTTAATATTCGTCCTACTGAAATTGCTTTGGATTTTTTGAAAAATGAAGCAAGAGGTATTTTTGCTTAGGTATTTTTATATTGTTCAATAATTTTTACAAAAGTACATTTTTATAAATTTATTTAAAAATAAAAATAAAAATGTATAATTTTTGCTTTTTTTTAGTATATTTGCAAAATGAAAATCTTAATTATTTTTAATTATTAGTGAATGGAAACCACATTTTTACTCAATTTATTAGAAAATCCAAACGATATGGTAGAAACTGACCTCGAAAAAATGGAAGAGATGTCAGTTAATTTTCCTTATTGTCAAAATATACATGTTTTAATTGCAAAATATGCACATGATACAAAAAGCATGTTAGCACCACAAAAAATACGTTCAGCAGCGGCTTATGCATACAAAAGAAATATTTTGAAAGATTTTTTGTATAATCAATTAAATTATGAAAATACAACATCTCATTTTGAATCTATACCAGTAGAAAAACAAAATAACATTGAAACGATAGAAAATATCAAAAACGAAAATAACAACTCTTTTTTTGATACATTTGAAATAGAAAAAATAATAGAAAATACACCTCAGGACGATATAGAAACAAAAGAAGACAATGAAACTTCTGCCTTTTTCGAAAATCTTGATCAAGATGGGCATCCTCTCTACGAAGTTGTGAATGAGGGAGTTGCAATGGGTTTGTATTATGATGGGAATATCATTGCAAGCATCAAGATGTATAAAAAATTGATGTTACTTTATCCTTCTAAAAAAGATTATTTTAAAGAGCAACTCATTAGTTTGTTAGGCAAAAAAATATATTCTTATCAAAATGAATTGGCAGATTTGGATAGATTAGATGAAAAAAGTGAAGATATTTTGAAAGAGGAAATTACTAATCAACCTGAAAATCTGATCGAAACCATCGAAAACAATGATTATGAATGGGAATTAGAATTAGAGGAATTTGTTAATAATTCATCTGAAGAAGCTATCAATATTATTGAAAATAAATCAAATAGTAGTCTGACAAATACAGAAGACGAAAATAATGGCTATCAAACAGAAGATGAAACAATTATTTTTAATATTCAAAATAAAGAAGAAAAAATTGAACCTGAAAAATCGGAAATAAAACTACAAATTGTTTCAGAAATTCAACCAATAGAAAAAGAAGAAACTCAGTTTATTTCTCCAATGACTGTTATTTTTGAGGAAAATAATCAAAAAAATACAAATGAAAGAACACAAAAAGAAGAAGAAAAATCTTTTTTTGATACTTTTAATACCTCTGTTAATACAAACATAACTTCATCAACGATTACAAAGGTTTTTCCTGAAATAGTACCAATAATCGAGAATAAATCAGAAGAAAAACAAGAAATAATCGAACAAGAAGTTGAAATTATTGAAAATTGGACAGAAAGTCAAGCTATCTTTTATTTTCAGCAAGGTAAAAATGAACAATCGATTCAAGTCTATGAAAAACTAATTGAATTATATCCTGATAAAAAAATGTATTTTGAAAAACAAATTAAAGCAATTACTTCTCAAAAAACACACGAATTGAAAGACGAAAAAGCTGTTATTACGCCTATACAATTTAGTCCACATACTACCGAAAATAACGAATATTCAGAAGAATTGGCATTGCGTCTATTTGCACAAGGGCGTGTATCTGAGGCGATTTTTGTTTATGAAAAATTGAGTGACCTGTATCCTAATAAAAATAATTATTATTTATCTCAAATTAAGATAATGACAAGTTAATTTTTAGTCTTTATTTTGAATTGAAACCTATTTTTTATGAATTATTCATTGATACATCAAATATTTGATTGGGCTGAACAATATGAAAATATAATTCAACCTAAAAAAAACTATGAATTAACAGAATTATTGGCTTGGATACAAAATGAAATCAAAACAGAAAAAACGACTGATAAAAACAATGATTTTTTTAAAACTGAAAATATAGATACAGAAATTACTGCATTTATCATTTTTATGTATAGATATGGAAAAATTTATATCAAAAAAGCTCTCTCTGAAACGCCACTACAAACTTCGGAAGATTTTACATATTTGGTAAGTTTAATGAAAAATCCAATGACAAAAACGGCTTTGATTGATAATAATATTCAGGAAAAACCAACAGGAAGCGAAATTATCAAACGCTTAATCAAAAATGAATGGATTGAAGAAGAGAAAAATCCTGAAGATAAAAGAAGTAAATTAGTTTTTTTGACTGAAAAAGGCAGAGAAGTTTTATTTTCAACTTTTGAAAGAATGCAAAAAGCATCATCAATTATTACGGGTGATTTAGAACAAGAAGAAAAAAAATATTTTTTGAATATGCTTAAAAAATTAGATACTTTTCATAAACCTATTTTTTTGAGCCAAAAAAATAATAATTGGGAAGATTTACAAAATTTATTTGATAAAAAATAGAATGAAAAATGGACTGCTTTTTTCTTTTTTAGTATTTTGTTTTTCTATTATTTGTAATGCCTGCCAAGTTTCTTTTCTAAAAAATTGGCAACTGCCCGTTCATTTTGGAGAGCAATTCATTATCCCAAATGATAATGCAATGAATGAAAATGCTGTTTTTTTAGGAAAAATACTCTTTTTTGATACCCGTTTATCCGCCGATAATTCTATCTCTTGTGCGTCTTGTCATCAACCTCAAAAATCTTTTACAGACGGAAAAAAAACTGCCATTGGTATTTTTAATCAAGTAAATGAACGTAATTCGATGAGCTTGATTAACTTATTATGGAGTAAAAGTTTTTTTTGGGATGGAAGAATTGATAATTTGGAGCAACAATCTTTGCATCCTTTGACAAATCCAAAAGAAATGGGAATGAAACTCGATGAATTAGAAAATAAATTACAAAAAATTATCGAATATCCGCCTTTGTTTAAAAAAGCATTTGGCACAAAAAAAATTACTACTCTTTTAATTAGCAAAGCCTTAGCACAATTTGAACGTACTTTAATATCTTCTAACTCAAAATATGATAAAATAATCAGAGGCGAAATAGTACCTACAGAAAGAGAAAAAAGAGCCATTAATTTGTTTTTTACACACCCAATTCCTGAAGCTGGCATCAGAGGTGGAAATTGTGGTGATTGTCATGGAAGTCATCTTACAACTTTACAAACTTTTCATAATAATGGTTTAGATACAACTCCAAAAGATATTGGAGTAGAGAAAATTACTAAAAAAAAACAAGACAAAGGTAAAATGAAAGCACCTTCATTGCGAAATATTGCTTTGACGGCTCCTTATATGCACGATGGAAGATTTCAAAGTTTGGAGGAAGTTTTAGACCATTATAACGAGCATATTCAGTATTCTTCTACGCTTGATGCTTTGATTATTGAAGGTTCGAATGCAGTGAATGGAAAAAAGTTAAGTTTGACAAAAGAAGAAAAAGAAGATATTATTTTGTTTTTGAATATGCTTACAGATTCAAGTTTTATTGAAAATAAAAAATTTCAAAATCCATTTATAGAAAAGAAATAATAATAAAAAGAAGCGAGAAGGGAGAGAGAGTAAATTGAGTTTTTACACATAGATGAGATAGCTTGCTGGAAAATATTTAGGATACCGACAAATTACTCTCTCTTTCTTCTTCGTTTTTTGTTTGATGATATTTAGGTAAAACAGAAACAAAAGAAGTTCGCTTTATAATTACAATACAAAGTAAGTAGAAATTATTGAATTTACAAAATTTTGACAGGTAACAAATGGTTAGCAGGTAAAAATCAACGGTAAACAAGTTTATTTTTTGATTATTTTTCATTATATTAAAATAATTTTGTATTTATTTTTATCAATTATAGCGATTTTAAAATTTTGAATATATTTTGAATATATTTCTTATTTTTCTTACATCAACAAAAAAAATTACTTTCTACCAAAGTTTTTCACAAAACTAAAAAAATCTTGAGAGGTTTTCTTGTCTGTAAATACTTTTTTGATGATATTCCAATAACTTTTTATTCCTTTTTGTTCATTATTATCCAAAACAGGTTTTTGCATTGCTAATGATTCTTGGATATTTTTTTGCCTTTCTTCGTAGTCTTTCACGATTTGGTCTATTGATGGTTTTTCAAAAGTCTTTCCTTTGTCCGCAATTTCATCTGCCTTCTCAAATTTTTGTTTTGCTTCTTTTTGATAACCTAATTTTTCTTCTAACAATCCTAAGTTATTCCAAGCAATTGCATCTTCAGGGTCTAATTCTAATGCTTTTTTATAATCTTCAATAGCACTTTTGAGGTCGCCCAAAATAGATTTTACATAAGCGCGACTCGAATAACGATAAGGATTTTGTGGTTCTAAATTTTGTGCTGTATCAAAATCTTCTAATGCTTCTCTATGATTATTATTAAGATGTTTGGCAACAGCCCTTTGGCTTAATATATCAGGATTTAATGTTGAGAAAGATAAAGCTTTATCAAAATCGCTTATGGCTTTTGGATAATTTTCTAATTTGAGATAAACAAGTCCTTTGTTATACCAACTTTCTGTATGGTCAGGAGTTATGGTAATAGATTTTTCGAATAACAAAATCGCTTCTTGAAATTTCTCTTGTTCGCACTTTTCTAAGGCATTATTAAAATGAATATTTGACATTTTTTTTTATTTTTTTGTATTTGAATACTTTTATTAGTCATAAACTTTTTGCTTTATTCAAAAGTTTCAAAGAAATTTAAAAAAATAAGATTAATTTTCATTTTGTATTTTTTCAGCAATAATATATTCATTTTGTTTGTGTGCATTAGTAGTCATCATTTCTCCCAAAAAACCTGCTAAAAATAGTTGTACTCCCAAAATAATTGCCAAAATTGCCAAATAAAAAATCGGCTGGTCTGTAATTTCTCTTGCTTTGATATTTCTATAAAAAACATTCATATACTTATCAAAAGCAAGCCAAAAAGTCATTCCAAAACCCATCAAAAATGATATAAAACCCATTGTACCAAAAAAGTGCATTGGTCTTTTTCGAAAACGAGTTACAAAAGTAATTGACAATAAGTCTAAAAATCCATACAAAAAACGTTCTAAACCAAATTTTGTTTTACCATATTTTCTTGCTTGATGTTGAACAACTTTTTCGCCTATGCGTGCAAATCCTGCCCATTTTGCCATTACAGGAATGTATCGGTGCATTTCACCATAAACAGTAATGCTCTTGATTACTTTATGATGATAGGCTTTTAGTCCGCAATTAAAATCGTGTAATTTAATTCCTGAAAATAATCTTGTCATATAATTAAACAATTTTGTAGGAATTGTTTTGGTGATTGGGTCGTGTCTTTCTTTTTTCCAACCTGATACCAAATCAAATTTTTGTTCTGTAATCATTTGGTATAATTCAGGAATTTCTTCAGGGCTATCTTGCAAATCAGCATCCATTGTAATGACTACTTTTCCTTTTGCTTCTTGAAATCCAATTTGCAAAGCAGCAGATTTTCCATAATTTCGGTTAAAAGAAATTCCTTTTATATTTTTATTTTGAGTTGATAATTGTCGTATTACTTCCCAAGAGTTATCTTTACTACCGTCATCTATTAAAATAATTTCATATACAAAATTATTTTTTTGCATTACATTGTCTATCCACGAAGTAAGTTCGGGTAAGGATTCCTCCTCATTCAACAAAGGAATAATAACAGAAATTTGCATTTTTTTATTTGTTAGTTTTTTATTGTAAAAACAGTTTTTTTTGAATATTTGGTTTTTGTAGAATTTTACGTTTTCACAAAGCCTCTTTTGAATTTTCTTACTATTTTAGTTTTTCTTCAAGTATTTTTTCATCAACATAATTGCCATTACACCCGCCAAAAAACAATGAAAACTCCAACGAAGTGCAGGTAAATTATTTTTTTTTGCTATAGAATAACCATAAATCCCCTCCAAGATGTGAATAATTAAAATACCTAACAAACCTCCTTGTGCTATTCCTCGCCAAAAATCATTTCCTATCAAAGCACTAAAACCTATTATTGATAAAAAAAGAATACCTCCACCAACAAATAAAAACCACCACCAAGGCGACCACTCAAAATTAGCATTCATTTCATTTTTCATTACTTTATTTATTTTTTAAATATTCAATATATTTTTTTAAATTCCCTTTACTTACTTGATAAAATTCTTTTTTAAAATCATCTTGTTTTGCTCTATAACGCATAAAATTCATAAAAAAAGCATTATTTGGTAATTTTTTTCGGTATCTTTTTGCATATTTTGCACCATTATAAAGTCCTATATCCGCCAATCCATTGACAATATTTAAAATCAATGTATCTTTTTTTGCTTTTTTAAATTTTTCAATAGCCTCTTTAGTAAAAGATTTATACAAACTATCTAATCTTTTTGTACTTTTTAAAGCATATCTAAAAAAAACTTCATTGTCTATGTTTGCTTCTACAAATTTTTTCTCTTGTTTAGAATTTTTCCCGTAGTGATGTCGCATAAAAAGTAAAGCACCTTCATCTCCAATAAAATCAGCTAAATTTTCGTTGTATTCTACATCACCAGTTACCCAAATGGTACTGTGTGTCAATTCGTGAATAATCAAACTTGCCAAATCACCCTCCTGCCAATATAACATTGTTGAGAGTACAGGGTCAGAAAGCCAACCCAAAGTCGACCAGGCGGAAGGTTTGAAAATATTGACATCATATCCTCTTTTTTCTAATGATAGAGCCAATTTTTGTGCAGAAGTTGAATCAAAAAAGCCTTTATAGGGCATTAAACCTAAGGGACCATAATCCCAAGTATGAGGTACAAATTGATAAGGTTCACAAGCCGTTACAGCCCATAAAAGTGGTTTATTTTTTTGGTCAAATATTTTTTCATAACTACCTGCATTTTTCATTCCCAAACTATCAACGGCGAATTTTTTGATGGCTTTTATCAACTCTAATTTGTAAGCAAATTTTGTTTTGAGTGTGTCGTGGTACTTACTTTCTTTTAAAAATGTTTTGAAATCTTTGGCGTACCAAATGAGTTGAAATTGTCCTATGCCTTGTCTTATGCCATAGACAACTAATTCACCATACCAAAGTAAAAGCAAACACATAATTACTAAGCAACTATAAAAAACTTTTTTGAAAATAGAAAATATTTTTTTTTTAGGCATTATTGAGTATTCATCAAAGATAAACAAAATTTTGATTGATGCAAAGATAATGAAATAAAAATATTTATTCAAAAAATAGTGAATAAAATTTGATGCTTATCTTTTTTTGTTGTAATTTTGTAGATAATTCACTTTTTTTCTTTTTTGATAAATCTTTATTTTATTAAAAAAAAATACTTTTGTAAAAAGATAAACCAAATAAGATATAAAATTACTATTTTATCAATTCTTACACTGATTTTGGTTTCAAAAAACAGTTTTATACTCTATTTATTAAGGTAGTTGCAAAAGATTACGAATATATACTGTTAGATATAAATATTTTTCCCTTTTTATCTTATGATGTTTAAGATAGTAATTTTTCTGAAAAAAAATTATTGTTTCTTTTCAATTCCAAAAAGAAATAGTAACTTTGCAAGTATTTTACCAAATTGTCAAAAGAGTAAATTGACTATGAAACTGATAAACAAAAAAATAAATTTTTCTATTTTACTTTAAAAAAACATAGATTTGGTTATTAAAATCTAACATAAATAATTTAAGAAGTCTATGAATCGTAAAAATCAATATGCCAAAACGACCGTAAAACGTGGTACAAGTATTGATACTAATGCAATGATTGTAGGTGGACGCGATATTGGCAATTTTGCCTTTATAAGTGCGGTTGTTACTAAAAATGTACCTCCGTATGCCTCAGTTCATTTGACAAACAGGCTGTAGGTCAGCATTTGGGCATAAACTTTCTTTTGATAAAGATGGTTTTGCAGCTTGTGAAGAAAGTGGTGAAAAATATAAATTGGAAAATGGAATTGTGAGTAAAAATAATTAAAAAAATATTTATGAAGGTATTGTATATTGCTCGTAAAGGAATAGGTGTAGGTGGTGCAAACGATAAAATTATATCTCAAATAAAGGCTTTTAATCAAAATGGTGTAATTTGTAAAGGCTTGTTTTTTGATACTGATTTAAAAGATATTTATGAGGATACTAAAAATAACTCTACTTATTACCCCATAGATATCAACAATGTACCAAAAATATATAGTTATCCCATTTTTTGGCGCTTTCATCTTAATTATGAGCAAAAACAATTTTATAAAAAAGTAAAAGAAGTGATTGAGAATATGCAATACGATTTTATATTTTTTAGGTATGATTTTGCTGATATTCATTTTTTAAGATTTGTAAAAAAATTTGGACAAAAAATTTTTATTGAATATAATTCTATTCCTGAAAAAGAATTTAAAAAACAATCTATATATTCTCATAGAGATACTTATAGGTATTACTGCGAAAGTTTTTTTTCGAAAAAAGTAATTAGAAAAGTGCAAGGAGTGGTTGGTGTTACTGATGAAATTACAAATCATCAAAAAAATAAACAAAGACAAAAAATAGCTTATACACTTTCTAATGGAATCGATGTAGAAACATTTCCTTTGAAACAATATTTAAAATATGACGGAACGATTTTAAATTTGCTTATTCTTACAGGTTATGTTTCAGATAGACATGGTGTTGATAGAATTTTAAAAAGCATTCAAAAATACCAAGGAAAAACCACGATTAATTTTTATATAATTGGAAAAGTAAATCAATCGGATAAAATATTATCGAAAGATTTAGATATTGATAATCAAGTTTTTTTTATTGATTTTTTAGAAAAAGAAAAAATTACCAATTTATTTAATCAAATACATCTTGGAGTTGGTTCTATGGCTCTTTTCAAAGCAGATATGAAAGAAGCAAGTCCTTTGAAAGTAAGAGATTTTTTATCACGAGGGGTGCCTTTTTTTTATGCTTACGAAGATACTGATTTGAATAAATACCCAGAAATGAGTAATTATTTTCTAAAATTTCAAAATGATGACTCTTTGATTAATATGCAAAAAGTAATTGATTTTTTTGAGCCAATTCTTAAAGATGAAAAACATATCGAAAAAATAAGAAATTATGCCTTAACAACTGTAGATTATCAATACAAAATTCAACAATTTATTTCATTTTTAAAAACGATATAATGATTAATATCTTACTCACTTTAGATAAAAAATATGTTCAACATTTACATGTGATGTTAGTATCTTTGTTTGAAAATAATAAAGAGCGGAATTTTGTGGTTTATATATTTTCTGATAATTTATCAACTGAAACTCAAAATGAAGTTCAAGAATTAAGTAATCAATACAAACAAAATATTGTCTTTTATGATTTAAATATAGATGATATTCAACATTTTAATATTAGTAATCACGCTTCTTTGGCAAATTATTATCGCATTATTGCCTGTAAATTGCTACCTCAAAATATAAGACAAATATTGTATATGGACGTAGATTTACTCGTTTTAAAGAACATAAAAACATTGTATTCTATCAACTTAGAGAGTAATTTATTAGGTGTGATAAGTGAAGTTGGAAAAATGGAAGAACAAAAAAAGATATTAAATATACCCAATGACAAACAATATTTTAATTCAGGTATAATGCTCATCAATCTTAAAAAATGGCAAGATGAAAAATGGACAGAAAAACTAATCAATTATATCAACCAAAATCCTGACAAATTAATGTTTTGGGACCAAGACGCACTCAACGCAATGTGTTACGGGCAGTGTGTTTATTTAGATAACAAATGGAATATGCAAGCCGGAATGTTTGAAAATAATAAAAATAGTAAACAAAATTTTCAAAATACCGCTATTATGCACTTTACAGGTTCATCAAAACCTTGGCAATACATGAATAAACACCCTTATAAATATTTGTATTATCAATATTTAAAAAAAACAATATTCAAAAACTTTGTTCCACCTGATAAAACCTTTGGTAATTTCCTAAGAAAATATAAACTAATGCCCAAAATTTATGATAAATTATCTAAAAAATAACTAAAAATTTAAAAATATGTCATCATTCAAAACAATTATTCTTTCGCCTATTCGCAATCTTTTTAAAATACCTTTTTTAGAAGAATGGATACTTAAAAAAACAAATGGAAAAGAATATACTAATTTTTTTGTTAAATTATTACCAAGTAATAGAACTTATAAAAAAGAATCTTACAGAAATGCTGAACGAGGAAATATAAAATATAGACTTGATATCAGCGATTATATGGAATATACTTTGTATTTTGGTATTGAAGTAGAATCAAGAGCAACACTATTATCTCTTATCAAAGAAGATATGGTTATTTTAGATATTGGTACTAATATTGGCGAAACCTTACTTAATTTTGCTAAAATAAATACCAAAGGCATTAATTATGGCTTCGAGCCTGTACCTTATCTGTATCAAAGAGCAAAACATAATATAGGCTTGAATAATTTTGATAATATTATTCTCAATAACATTGCCTTATCAGATAAAAAAGAGCAGTTGTTTTTTAGTATTCCTAATAATAATAACAGTGGTGGAATTGCAATGAGTAAAAATGCACAACAAGGAATGTTAGAAGTAGGGGCGATGACATTGGATAGTTTTGTAGCCAACCAAAATATAGATAAAATTCATTTTATAAAAATTGATGTTGAAGGTTTTGAAATGAATGTCTTAAAAGGTGGTAGTGAAACACTCAAAAAAATGAAACCTCAAATGTTTATAGAATTAGTTGATAATCACTTAAAAAGACAAAATACATCTTCAAAAGAGGTAGTATTATTCTTAAAAAATATTGGATATGAGATTTATCATGCACAAACAAAAGAAAAAATAAATGAAAATTTTAATTTTCAAAATACACATTTTGACATTATTTGTTACTAAATGTAAATAAAAAAATAAAACCACACAAAAAAAAATGTTCCAAAAAATTCTATTTTTAGTTTTATCAATATTATTTTTACTATGCTTTGGAACTTATTTTTTCTATGGCAATCAATGGATACAACAAACCTACCAAAATAAACCACCTTTTTTTTTGAATTGGATAATTGAAGTATTTTATCCACGTTTTTGGACAGAAAAACACCGATTTTCTGTCGATTTTTTTATCAATAAAGCAAATCAAGTAATAGTGAGATTGTTTTTAGTTATCGTACTATGTTTCAGTAGTTGGACGATTTGGCAATATAATTTTTATCAAATACCATCAAAAATAAAAAAATATTTTAATGCAACCATTCAAAAACAATTGACCAATTTCTTAGTGATTTGGTTTTCTCTTTTGATGTTATATGTGGCGCATGATTGGCTTTTTATTTTCCAAAAACTATCACAATGGAAAGACTTTTATCAACCCGTTTTCTTACTTAAAATTTTTGGTAAAAATTTTCCACCTTTTTGGATTTTGTCTGTTTTATGGTCAAGTTGGCTAACAAGTACATTATTCTTATTGTTTTTTAAGTCGTATAGAATAATAACAAGCACTATCAGTGCAACTATTTTTATTTTTCTACAAGGGTTTTTATATAGCTTTCATAAAATAGACCATCCTTTTGTGTTGTTGAATTACTGTTTGCTCTTATTGCCGTTTTTATTGTATGAGCATAAAAAAACAAATCTATCTGATAAATTACAAAAAAGTTGGGCATTAAAAATAATGCAACTCTCTATGGTAAGTGCTTATTTTTTAGCAGGAATTGAAAAAATTTTAATAGGCGGAATAACTTGGTTAGAACCAAATAATATACGGAATCATATCTTAAATCACCAAACATTATTTGGATTATCAATCGTAAATAGTGATTTTATATGTGTAATACTTGGAATATTAGGTATATTATTTGAAATTTTATTTCCATTAATTGTATTTTTTAAAGATTTAAGATACTTTTTTTTAGGCATAGGGGCAATATTTCATTTGGCAAATTTCTTTATTTTAGGTGTTGGGGCTGTATTCCACCCTTGGATTCTTCTGTATGTGATATGGTTTGAGGAGATAGGTTTAAATAACAAAAAAGCATAGTTTTTGTATTTTATCGATAGTTAATAATCATTTATCGAACTATTGATTACATCTATCTAATTCCTCCAACGATTCCTAACAAGGTACGTTATTAGAGATATAAAGTAAAAAAAAAATATAAATATTTTAAGAAACTATGTTTTCAATAATGTCAAGTACATCTTATACACTTCTCAACAAAGGAGAGTTATTTTTAGCAACTCGTTATATTCATGCTTATTGGATTGAAGAACATAAAGCAGTAGTTTGTCAAGCAATCACAGACTATATTCCTCACCAAGAGTTTCAAATTATTTTTCAAGATTTATTAGAATATACACAAAAAAACCCAACTCAAATATTTATTTTTGACAAATCAAATTTACTTACCTTTCATCAAAATTCTATTCGTTTTTTTTATTTTGATTGGAAACCAAAAATGGAAAAAGCAGGCATAAAAAATTTTAAACATATTTTACCTAATAACAAAACATTTAGAATCAGCCTAAAAACTACAAAAGATATGCTCAAAAAAGAAAAACCTACAATATGTATTGATGTACCTTGCATTGAATACATAGAAAATATAGACC
Source organism: Cytophagia bacterium (assembly GCA_004294005.1). Taxonomy (GTDB): domain Bacteria; phylum Bacteroidota; class Bacteroidia; order Cytophagales; family Microscillaceae; genus RDXZ01. The sequence continues at coordinate 49,494 of RDZP01000003.1, read as the reverse complement.
AAGCATTCAAAGATAATTAAGATAAATGAAAATTATTGATGCTGAAAAAATAAAATTTGGGCGATTACAGGCTATCGTGCAAAGCACAGAGCCAAAAAAGAGAGAAAAAACTTCGGAAACCTTCGTTTTTTCTCTCTTTTTGTCTCTGCAATACTGCGTCTATCCTTATCGCAAGCAGCCAATTATTATTTAAAAAATACGTTTTCTAAAAAATATTCTAAAAAATATACAACACAATCTAAATTTTATTATATTTGCAAAAAAATCAAAATACTTAGTTTTTCATATCAATCGACTCAAAAACTAAATATTCATAACATCTAAAATATTTTTTATGCAAAATGAAAATAATATATTCGTTAGTTCTGAAATAGGAACGCTTAAACGTTTAATGATTCATAGCCCTGATAGCGGCTTAGGCAAAGTTGTCCCTTCAAAAGCACAAGATTGGCTTTTTGAAGATATTATTCATCTTGAAAGCATGAGAAAAGATGAATATGATTTTTATGTTAAAATTTTATTGTATTTCTTAGACCCTGAAAAAGTAAAAGGTAAATTGCACGAAATTGATAAGCCCGAAAACAAAAGAGCATTCTATAAACCTGACGACAAAAATTACTTTAAATCTGACAAAGTAATTGACCCACAATATCTACTTACTGAAATTTTAGAAGATCACCATATCAAAGCTAAATTGGTTGCTTCTGTTTGTGCGGTAGAGCGTGCAACTTATCAATTACAACAATCCTTGATTACACTTTCTGCTAATGATTTAGCCAAAACTTTGATTTCAGGCACACTTCCAAATGGGAAAATGGTATTTCCGCCTGTTCCTAATTTTATTTTTACAAGAGATATAGGCATCACTATCAATAATCATTTGTTGCTCAATCGCCCTGCAAAAGTGGTGCGCGTGCGTGAATCTTTGATTATGAAATATATTTTTCACAATCATTCTTTTTTTGCTGATTTGAAAGATAAAATTATTGAAGTTACAGAAGAAGACCATCAGTTTTTTTTGAGTGATGATGATAAGTTTTTGAATGAAGTTACTGTTGAAGGGGGAGATGTGATGACTGTAAGTCCTGAACAAATCATTATCGGTTGCAGTGAACGTACTTCTTTGACAGCAGTCAATCAAATCATTACTTTTTTATTCGAAAAAAATGTAGTCAAAAAGGTCGCAGTTGTTAAAATTCCTTCTAAACGTGATTTTATGCACATTGATACTGTCTTTACGCAAGTAAAACGCAATATGTGGGTAATTTTCGGGGCATTATCAAAACAAAACGTTGCTTTTCAAAACAAAGATTATACGCGTCATTTTATTGACAAGGGTATGAATATGAAACCTCATATCTTGCAATTTGAAAAAGGCATAAGTGAACCTAAAAAATTTGAATATTTAGAAGATTTATTAGATGATATTAGTCAAAATGATTTAAAATCAACAGAACCAACGCAATTTATTTACTCAGGTGGTAATGTTTTTCCTTTTGAATTGAGAGAACAATGGACTGATGCTTGCAATGTATTGGCATTGAAAGAAGGTGTAATCATTGGATATGACCGTAACACAAAGACCGCCGAAGAATTTAAGAAACAAAGTTTTAGAGTAATAGAAGCCGAAACACTTTTAGAAGAATTTGAAAGTGGGAAAAACTCACCCGAAAACGTACAAAATACATTAATTTTGTTGCCATCAGCAGAATTATCAAGAGCAAGAGGCGGTTCGCATTGTATGAGTATGCCAATCTTGAGAGAAAGAATATAATTTAAAATATTTTTTCTATTATTGATAAATAAATTAATAAAAAACCTTTTAATGTTTGCAAACATTGAAAGGTTTTTTATTTATATTGACAATGTAAGTATTTACATTAGTATTGTAAGTATTTACATTGGCGTTGTAAGCGTTTACATTAGCATTGTAAACGTTTACATTGACGTTGTAAGTGTTTACATTAGTGTTGTAAGCGTTTACATTGGCGTTGTAAGCGTTTACATTGGCGTTGTAAGCGTTTACATTAGTGTTGTAAGCGTTTACATTAGCGTTGTAAGCGTTTACATTATTTATTATTGTTAATTGATGTTTAATGATTGTACTTATTGTTTTAAATAAAGTAAAAAAATGATACTATTATTTGTAAAATGTTGATAATTAGTTGAATATTTTACTTTTTTTAGTAATATAATGATATATTTTAAGAATGAGAATTGTAATTGTAGTTAAAAATTTTAAACAAATAACGCCTTTTTTGTATTTTGCAATAGGGATAGAAGCAGTCTTGCAGAGACAAAAAGAGAAAAAAACGAGGCTTTGCGAGTTTTTTTTCTCTTTTTTGGCTCTGTGCTTTGCACGATAGCCCGTAATTGCCCAAAATTATCTTATTTTTGTTGTTGATTGATTATTTTATAGGTTGTATAAAGTAGTGATAGTCATGAATTGATTACTTTTATTTCTTTTATTAGTATCTTTATTGCAAAAAAAAACCATTCAAAAGTATTTTTGAATGGTTTTTTGATTGAAACAACTATAATTTTATCTTACAATGGTAACGCTTCCTTGTTTGTATATCCAAACACCCGGTTTCAAAGCATTTTGATATTGTGCTTTCCAAGCGTAAGTGCCATCAGGAAGGTTTAATCCGTATCTTTTGCCGTCCCATTTTTCATCTTGTCCATAAGCAATGAAAACAACTTCACCCCAACGGCTATATACTTTAATTTCTAACTTGTACAAATCTCCTCCGTAGATGTCCCAAGTATCGTTTAAGTTATCACCATTAGGACTAAATGCTGTAGGCAAATGTAATTTAGGTTCACAATCTACGGTTACGTTAAAAGTTATCTTTTTGACAGGGCAACCGCTTTGTTCTTTGATTAAAACGGTATATGAACCTGCATCACTTTCATTTCTAATAGAAACAAATCTACCTGATGTTCCATTTGACCATACATAAATAGGTGTATTGCCTGCGTTAATCAATGCTTGTTCTTCTAAGAAGGTCATTGCTTCTAAACGATAACCGATTGTAGAAGATTCTGGGCAAACTTCGAGAGTATTAACAATGCTTTGAAAGCCGGGATTCTCTACTATTTTAATTGTTTTATTGATTGTATTAGTACAACCATTGGCAGCGGTAAATGTATATTGAATATTTACATTTTGATTGACTGCAAACAATGTAGGATTAAAAATTGTAGTAGGTACACCTTGTATGAGCATTTGTCCACCTGTTGGAGTTGCTTGCAAAGTCAATGGATTGGCTTGTGAGCAGTATTCATCAGGCACATTAACGAAAGACAAAACAGGCAAAGCGTTGATAACATAACTAAAAGTAGAAGTTCTTTGACAACCTGTTATTGGGTCTGTCGCGGTAATAGATAAAGTCTGCGAACTTGCACCAACGGCTGCAGGAATAAAAGATGTTTGTGCTTGGTTGTCTATTGTTCCGTTAGCGTAAGTAATTTTTACAATAGGATTGACAGGTGTAAGTTGAGATACACAATAAGCGGCGATAATTCCTTGCCATTCTATTTGAGGTAATGGAAATACTTGTACAATTGCAGTAACATCATTGAAACAACCTGCATCACTTGGGTCAATGTAAGTATATTTTACATTATAAGTACCTGCACCCAAAGTAGTTGGGTTAAATTGTGTTGCATTTGTACCGTTGATAGTGAAAGTTCCACCTACGGGAGTTGCCGATAATGCAACTGCACCATCACTTACACAATAACTTGTATTCAAGCCTACGATATTTACTGTTGGTTTTAATTGCACAGCAACAGTTTTTGATATTTGATTGCTACAACCATTACCGTCAGTATAATTATAAACGACTGTATAATTGCCTACGCCTAATGCGGCAGGATTGAATTGTGTTGCAGCGATTCCGTTCACTGTAAATGTTCCACTTGCAGGCGTTGCAGTCAAAGCAAAAGTAGCACTTGAAGTACAATAAGTATCTTTTAGACTAACAAAAGCCAAAACAGGCAAAGGATTAACGACTACACTTCTTGTGCTTGTGTTATTACAACCATTTCCGTCTGTAAAACTATAAACAACTGTATGTGTACCAGCCCCTAATGCAGAAGGATTGAATTGAGTGGCAGATGTTCCATTGATGGTAAAAGTTCCACCGACAGGTGTTGCGGTCAAAGCAAAACTTGGTACACTAATACAATAAGTAGCATTCAAATTTGTAATGTTGATAGTTGGAATAGGTTTCACTTCAACAGTTTGACTAATTGTATTAAAGCAACCTGCATCAGTTGGCGAAACATAATTGTAAGTAACTGTGTGTAGACCTACGCCTAATGTAGCAGGATTGAACTGAGTAGCGGTAATTGTATTAATTCTAAATGTTCCACCTGTTGGATTTGCTTGTAATGCAAAACTTGGGTTATTGACACAATAAAATGTATTCAAACCAACAAAGTTAAGTGCAGGTTTTGGAATCACGGTTACTATTTTACTAATATTATCACTACAACCATTGGCATTTGTAAAGTTATAAACGATTGTATAATTGCCAAGACCTACGGGGTTAAATTGCGTTCCAGATAATCCATTGATTGTAAAAGTACCACCTGTAGGTGTTGCGTTCAAAACAACGGCTGCATTAGAATTACAATAAGTATCATTCAAACCTACAAAAGCCAATACAGGCAAAGGATTAACAATGACACTTCTTGTGCTTGTGTTGTTACAACCGTTTCCGTCTGTAAAACTATATACAATGGTATGCGTGCCAGCCCCTAATGTAGCAGGATTGAATTGAGTAGCAGATGTTCCGTTGATGGTGAAAGTTCCACCTGCGGGAGTTGCAGCCAAAGCAAAACTTGGCACACTGATACAATAAGCAGCATTTAAACTTGTGATGTTGATAGTCGGAATAGGTTTTACTTCAACGGTTTGAGTGATTGTATTAAAACAACCTGCATCGGTTGGCAAAATATAATCATATCTTACTGTGTGCATACCCACGCCTAATGTAGTAGGATTGAATTGTGTTGCAATAGTACCATTAATTCTAAATGTTCCACCTGTTGGTGTTGCATTCAAAGCGAAACTTGGATTATTGACGCAATAAAATGTATTTAAACCAACAAAGTTAAGTACAGGTTTTGGAGTAACATTGACTATTCTATTGATGCTATTGCTACAACCATTGACATCAGTAAAGTTATAAACGACTGTATAACTACCTACGCCTAATGTGATAGGATTGAATTGAGTAGCAGCTGTTCCGTTGATAGTGAAAGCACCACCTGCAGGGGTTGCGTTTAAGTTAAATGAGGCATTAGAATCGCAATAACTCGTATTTAAACCTACAAAAGCCAATACGGGCAAAGGATTGACAACAACACTACTTGTGCTTGTGTTAGTACAGCCATTTCCATCTGTAAAACTATAGACAACGGTATGTGTACCCGCGCCTAATGTAGCAGGATTGAATTGAGTGGCAGCCGTTCCGTTGATGGTAAAATTTCCACCCGCAGGTGTTGCAGTCAAAGCAAAACTTGGTACACTGGTACAATAAGCAGCATTTAAACCTGTAATATTGACAACTGGAATAGGTTTTACCTCAACGGTTTGACTAATATCATTGAAACAACCTGCATCGGTTGGTGAAACGTAATCGTATCTTACTGTATGTACACCTACACCCAATGTAGCAGGATTGAATTGCGTTGCGATAGTGCCGTTGATTCTAAATGTTCCACCTGTTGGTGTTGCATTCAAAGCAAAACTTGGTGCGTTGATACAATAAATTGGATTTAAAGCAACGAAGTTAAGTATAGGTTTTACATTGACATTGACGGTTTTAGTAAGTGTATTGCTGCAACCATTAGCATCAGTAAAACTTTGCACGACTGTATAAATGCCTACGCCAATTGTAGCAGGGTTAAATTGTGTGGCGGCGGTTCCGTTAATGGTAAATGTACCGCCCGGTGTACCTGTCATATCAACAACAGCACTCGTCAAACAATAAGCATCTACTAAGTTATTGGTTAGAACAGGCAAAGCAAGCACTTGTGAGGTTTGCGTTGTTGTATTTGAACAACCATTGGCATCAGTAAAGCTATAAACAACTGTATGATTACCTACCCCCAAAGCGTTAGGATTAAATTGAGTGGCAGCTGTTCCATTGACAGTAAAAGTTCCTCCTGCAGGCGCACCTATTAGCGTAACTGCTGATGCAGTAACACAATAATTAGCATTCAAATTAGTAATACTAATGATTGGACTTGCTTTTACTTCGACGGTTTGACTAATATCATTAAAACAACCTGCATCAGTTGGCGAAACGTAATCATATCTTATTGTATGCATTCCTACACCTAATGTAGCAGGGTTGAATTGTGTTGCTGTAACGCCATTAATTCTAAATGTTCCTCCCGTTGGATTTGCTTGTAATGCAAAACTTGAAGCACCAACACAATAAAAAGCATTCAAACTTACAAAATTAATAGTAGGTTTTGGATTGACCACCACACTTTTACTGAGTGTATTATTGCAACCATTGGCATCAGTAAAGCTTTGTACGACTGTATGAGTTCCTACACCAAGAGTAGCAGGATTGAATTGTGTCGCAGCAGTTCCATTGATAGTAAATGTACCGCCTGGCGTTCCCGTCATAGTAATAGCAGGATTTGATAAACAATAAGTAGTTCCTATATTATTGGTTAGAACAGGCAAAGCAAATACTTGTGAGGTTTGTGTTCTTGTATTTGAGCAACCATTGGCATCAGTAAAACTATAAACAACTGTATGTGTACCAACGCCCAAAGTAGAAGGAATAAATTGTGTTGCAGCTGTTCCATTGACAGTAAAAGTTCCTCCCGCAGGTGTTGCAGCAAGTGTAACTGCTGAGGCTGAAATGCAATAATTAGCATTCAAATTAGTAATTACCAAAGTAGGAAGTGCTGATACATTGACGCTTTGTGATAATGTATTTTTACAAGAACTATTGGTTGGGTCTGTATATTCATACAAAACTGTATGTGTACCAACCCCTAAAGCAACTGGGCTAAATTGTGTTGCAGTAACGGTATTTACTTTAAAAGTTCCACCTACAGGTGTCGCTTGTAATGTAAATGCTGCGGCAGTTGAGCAATATTGCGTATTTAATCCTGTAAATGTAAGTGTAGGATTGGCTTTTACTTCCACTACTTGTGTAGCAGTAGCCACACAACCTGCCGCTGTATAAACAACAGTATGATTGCCAATGCCTAAAGTAGTTGGATTAAATTCGGTTGCATTTGTACCATTAATTGTAAATGTACCACCTGTAGGTACTCCTACTAAAGTAATAGGATTACCACCTACACAATAAGAAGTATTTAGACTTGCTGCAATAGTGGGAGGTGCAGTATTATTAATGGTAACTGTCTGTGTAACCGAAGAAACACAAGTTGTAGTAGGATTTGTTACAGTATAAATAACTGTATGCGTTCCTAATCCTAATGCTGTTGAATTGAATTGAGTGGCTGCTGTACCATTTACTGTGAACGTACCACCTGCAGGGCTTCCTACAAGATTGACATTTGGAGTATTGGGGCAATAAGTACTTGCCAAATCCGTAATAGTTGGAGTTACTTTTGGTGACACAACTATTTGTCTTATAGATTGTCCTACACAGTTAGCATCAAGCGGAGAAGTGTATTGCATAATAACACTATGTGTACCTACTCCTAACGTAGCAGGATTAAATTGTGTAGCATTATTAATTTGACTTGCTGATGAGCCATTGGGCTGAATTGTAAAATCTGATGTCCCACCTGTAGGGCTACCTGTTCCTGTCAATATAACAGGTGGACTATCTATACAATAATTATTATTGAGATTACTAATAGTAGCAGTAGGTGGGGAAGCTGCAATTACTACTTGTCTTATAAATTCCTCTGTCAAACCGTCATTGGGACTACCTGGTGAGTTGATGGTAATTGTTAGTTTCACATTATAAGTACCTGCTGCTTGAAAATAATAAACAGGGTCTTTTTGTGTATTGACTGCTGTAACAGGTTGTCCATCACCAAAATCCCATAAATAACTTAATGTACCATCACAAGTAGCAGATTGATTGATAAAAGTTGCCTTATTACAAGCAACACTTACAGGAGTTCTAAATCCTGGACTTGCTGCTGCTAATGTTGCAGTACCGCCACCACCACTTACCGTATTACCATTAGAGGCTGTAACTGTCGCTGTGTTCCAAACTAAAGTAAAAGGAGTAGTAGAAGTACTAAAATTATCTACCAATAAAATATAAATTTGTCCAGGTAATACATCTAAGAAGCGGTTAAAAGCAGGGCCTCCACCTGTTGTGGTACCAGTAGCAGTAAGGTTCATACCAGTTAGGCCTGTGATAGGAGCTGGCGAGTTAGCAGGGGCAAAGTTACACCTGACAGGGGCTCCTAAATTCTGACAATTAAAATTAGCGTCCATACTGTTAAAAGGTCCCCAAATTGCCCAATCATAATCATTGGTAATCAAAGCAGGTACAATGTTAAAAGTAAGTGTACCTGCAGTTCTCACTCTAAAGGCATACCAAGCAGATTGATTTTCTCCACTACTTAAACATCCTCGATTGTTATTAGGAAAGGTGGTAGCATTAAATTCATTCAAAGCACCTGGTCCGTTACTATTATCAGAAAAAGTAGTTGTACCGCAAACTAACCTGTTGGTGTTAAATACTTGACGACAATCATTATTGACAGCACTCGAACCTACTACTGAAAAATCATCAATGCTATATGTGCCTGAATTATTGGAAGTAACCGTAAATCTAAATTGTAAATCTGTAGCCCCCAAAGCACCTACCAAATTGAGTCTAACATTAGCATTAATCAACGACCAATTTCCGTTAGATGTTACATTGGTATAAGGTGCATTTGTCCAAGTACCTGTATTGCCATTTCGCCATTCGAAGGTTACAGTTTGATTAAAACCTGTCGTAGCCCTTGCTCCCCAAATAACAGTAACTTGTGTAAAAGCACCCGCCGCTGACAAGTTATTAGCATAAGTGAGTGTGTGCGCAACAGCATTAGGACCTTGATTGGCAAAGTTCATATTAGAACCACCGCTAGCACCAGTGTAAGTAGTAGAAGGAGTTGTAGTAACTTCTCTCCAACCATTTGTTGTATTGCTACTTGTCCAGCCTGTTGGAAAAGCAGTGGTTGTGCCAAAGTTTTCACTATACAACGTAACTTGTGCGGAGATTTGGAGTGTAATTCCTGAGAGAATCAGCCAAAGTAAGAATAGTGATTTTTTTGAGGATAAAATTTTTCTTTTCATGTAACAATCAATATTTTTATGATAATATTCTTAGTGTTTTTAATAACTATTTACAAAAATCTTACAAAAGTAAATAAAATTTATATATAAAACGAAAAAATAATGGTAAAATTAGATAAATTAACTTTTTTATTTCGTATTTTGCTTATTCACTAAAATTAAAAACAAGCAATTTTAAAAAATGTTCTTATTTTTTACATTAGACTTTTTAAAATGAATGAAGTTTTTGCAGGCGGCTAAAGCAGATTTTACGAATTTTTGGAATTTTGTTTCTTTTTTCTGTTAAATTTTAATATTTTTTGTAAATTCTTACTTTTCATTTTAAAACGGTATTATCTATATTCATAATTAGTTAGGGCATAAAAAAACTTTTGAAGAAAGTTAAATTTCTCCAAAAGTTAAGTATTTATTTTTTGATAAAATTTTATTTGTTCAAAAAAATTATTTCCCTTTTTTCTCGTTTACAATTGTCATTTCATCAATCAAATTTTTTGCACCACCTACTTTTTCGATAGTAAATAATACATAACGAATATCAACACAAATACAACGTTGCAAGTTAGGTTCAAAAGCGATATTTCCACTCATTGCTTCCCAATTTCCGTCAAATGCACAGCCAATAATTTCACCTTTTGCATTGATAACAGGACTACCTGAGTTACCACCTGTGATATCGTTGTTGGTAATGAAAGCCAATGGAATTGTACCATTTTCAGCATATCTTCCAAAATCTTTTTTCTCATAAATAGCACGTAATTGTTTTGGAACTACAAATTCAGGATTTGTATTGTCCTCTTTTTCCATCACGCCATCTAATGTTGTAAAGAAATTATATTTAACGGCATCTCTTGCAGTATAACTACCAACCTTACCATAAGTGAGGCGAATAGTTGAGTTAGCATTAGGATAATAGAACTTTTTAGTATCCATTTCTCTTACACCTGCAATAAACAAACGATTATTTTTATCCAATCCTTCTGCAAAGTCTGATGGGTAAGACATAGCAGTTTTTCTAATATTTTGGAATAATTTTAATGCCATATCATTTGCCAATACTTCTTTGGTTGGTTTCGCTAAGAATGCTTCCAATTTTGCTTTATCACCAAAAATAGATTGTTTGAATAATTCTTCTGCAAATTTAGCCATCGAACCATATTTTGTTTTTGCTTCTTTGACAGCAGCAGGTTGAAATTCATTAGGAACATCATTGATATAAATTTCGTATAAATTTGCCATTACTTTTTGGTCAGTTGACATATTATAATCTTTGAAATGGTCAGATAATGCTGCTTTGAAATTATCAGCTGCTTTTTTGATGTCTGGTTCTGAATTAGCATCTAATGCTGCTAATAAAGCCATTGATTGTGCTGAAAATGTAACAATTTCAGGGGCAACTAATCCTTCATTCAAATATTCTCTTGGGATAAGATACTTTCCTCTTGCAGTATATCCTTTTTCTAAATCAGTTAATACATTGCCATATTTTGTTTTTCGTGTTGCGTCAGCATCAGCCCATTTTTGAAAACTATTCTCCAATGTTTTTTTCTGTGCTGCTGTGTTTAATCGTTTCAAAATCATTGCTTCTCCTTGAAAATATTTCCAATAATTAGCGATAGAAGCGTATTTTGAGGCATAACGGATACGAATATCAGTACTTTTATCCATATCTTCCTTCCAAGTTTGAAGACGTTTGTCACGTAATTTTACTCTTGAAGGATTGATAGTTGAGATAACTTGATCGACACCATAAGAAGTTAAAAATCTATCTGTACGACCAGGAAAGCCCATTACCATTGAAAAATCGCCTTCTTTGATTCCTCCTAAAGAGATAGGTAGGTGATGACGTGGTTTGAAAGGAACATTGTCTTTTGAGTAATCAGCAGGTTTATTATTTTTGTTTGCATAAATTCTAAGCATTGAAAAATCACCTGTATGACGTGGCCACATCCAATTATCTGTATCACCACCAAATTTTCCAATAGATTCGTGAGGTGCACCCACCAATCTGATGTCTTTGAATATTTCGTGAACTAACATATAATATTCATTTCCACCAAAAAAAGTTGTTACAGTTGCTTCATAATTGATGTTTCCTTTTGCTTTTTCGGCTTCTTCTGTTTCTTTTTTGATTTGTGCTAAAATTTCATTTGCTTTTTTAGTACGTTCTCTTTCGGTCATATTATCGTTGAGTTCTTTTAAAACTCTTGCCGTTACATCTTCCATTCTCACTAAAATTGACACCTCTAAACCTTCATTTGCCAATTCTTCTGATTTGTTTTTTGCCCAAAAACCATTGGTTAATCTGTCATTTTCAGGTGAAGAATGAGACTGAATAGCGTCATAAGCACAATGATGATTGGTAAGTACCAAACCTTCTTTTGAGATGATTTCACCTGTACAGAAACCACGTCCATTGTTTCTTAATTGTACGATAGCATCTTTCAAACTTGCTTTATTGACGTTGTAAATGTCTTCGGCTTTGAGTTTAAGCCCTTGTTTTTTCATTTGCTCATAGTTCTTTCCTAAGAACATTAAGAGCCACATTCCCTCATCTGCCATTGCTTTGAAAGACAGAAGAGAAGCAAATAAAAATATAAAAATTCTTTTCATTTGAGTATATTTAAAAATTGATTTATTAAAGTTAGTTACAAAGATAGTGCTTTTTATTACAAAAGCAAATTGAAATAAATAAAAAATAATAATTTCATTTTTTTTGACAGGATTTTCAGGATTTTTTTTTGACAGGATTTTCAGGATTTTTTTTTGACAGGATTTCAAGATATTCAGGATTTTTTTTATTTTTTTTGTATTTTGCGATAGTGATAGAAGCAGGCTTGCAGAGACAAAAAGAGAGAAAAAAACAAGGTTTCCGAAGTTTTTTTCTCTCTTTTTGGCTCTGTGCTTTGCACGATAGCATGTAATCGCCCAAAATTATTGTATTTAATTCATTTTTTTATTTCAATTCTTACACTTTGGTTTTACTCATCAATTCAGTATGTTGTTTGATAGACTCAATATGAATTAGTTTGTAAATTTCGCTAATAAATTCAGGGTTTAATTGCATTTTTTTTGCCCACTCTGAACGGCTACGAAAAATCTCATTCCAACGTTCTACTTGAAAAATAGTAACATTATTTTCAATTTTATATTCACAGGCTTTTTCTACTAATGCCATTCTTGTTTTAAGAATTTCTATTAATTCTCTGTCTGCACTATCAATTTGCTGACGAATTTGGTCTAATTGATTGATAAAAAAAGCATTTTCGCTTTCAGCACGTACAATTCTATATTTTAAATTAGACAGAAGTTGATAAAAATCAGTAGGTGTAACTTGTTGAGCCGCATCACTCAAAGCCACATCAGGATTGATATGCGATTCTATCATCAAACCATCAAAATTCAAATCCAAAGCTCTTTGTGCCAATTCTAAGAGGTATTCACGTTTGCCTGCAATATGACTTGGGTCGCCTATAATAGGAATATTTGGAATTTCTGTTTTAAGTTCGAGGGCTAATTGCCACATAGGTTCATTACGATATTTTGATTTATGCAACGCCGAAAAACCTCTGTGAATGACAGCGATTTTTTTTAAACCTGCTTGATAAATGCGTTCTATTGCACCTATCCACAAAGATAAATCAGGATTAACAGGGTTTTTGATTAACAAAGGCACATCAACACCTCTCAATGCGTCAGCCAAAGCTTGCACATTGAAAGGATTAACAGTTGTCCTTGCACCTATCCAAAACATTTTTATATCATATTTTAGTGCCAACTCGATATGTTCGGGAGAGGCAACTTCAATAATAAAAGGTATGCCTAATTCTTTTTGAACATTTTGTATCCAAGGCAATGCTTTTTCACCGTATCCTTCAAAACTATTAGGTCTTGTACGTGGTTTCCAAATACCTGCTCTAAAAATACTTACATTTTTTTGTTTGAGTTCTGAACATGTTTTAAAAACTTGTTCTTCTGATTCGGCACTACAAGGACCTGCAATTATCAAAGGTCGTATATCTGAGCCTGCCCAAGCAGACAAAGGCATAATATCTAAATCCATACTTTTGTTATGATTTTTTTGATAAAAAATCAGTTTATTTTTTATTTTAAGGCAGAAATTTTAGTTCTGATAGCGGCAATTTGACTTTGTGCTTCAGTGATTTGTTTTTCAATCAATCCATTTGAGTCATTCAATCGTTGTACTTCAGCCTGATTATTTACTTTTTCTTGTTCTAATTTAATTTTGTCTTCAGGTTTTGCTTTTCCAACTTTTTTACTGATTCTCTCGTTGTCTTTTTCCAAGCTTTTTGCTTTGCTTTTATTTTTATCAACATCTCTTTTTAAATCTTTGATTTTTTCTTCTATTACTTTTATTTCTTTGTTATAAGCTTCTTCATAATAAAAAAGTAAAAAATTTTTCATTACTGTTTCTAACTTTTTCATTTCTTCGGGATATTCTCTGCTATTAACTACAATATCATAGCCAAAAGCATACGCCATTGCAATATCAAGTTTGCCATTTTTGTTGTCATCTTTTTCTTCGATAAAGAATAATAAATCACCTCTTTTGTTGGCACTAACTTGTGCAAAAGAAACTTTACGAGAGATTAAAATATGTTTATCATCTCCTTTTTTTGCATTTAAACTTAATTTTTTTTCTACATATTTTTCATAAGCATCTTTTGCTAATTCGCCGTTTTCTACACTTCCTACCCAAGCAGGATAGTTTTCTTTTCCGAATTGGAAAGTTGATTCTTGCACGAGTGTATTTTGTGCTTTGCTTATTGATAAAATTCCTATTAAAAATGCGATGCTCACCAATATTTTTTTCATAATGTTTTTATTTTTTTATATTATTGAATAAAGAAAGGACAAAAATAATAATTTTTTTTTGAAAATACAAAAAAATAAACGATTTAGTTTCTTTTATTCTCTTTTTTAGCTTTTATATGCTTTTTTTTTAGTAACCCCATCAATAATTTAAAATCAAGGTAACTCATCCTGAACATCAATAAAATGATAAAATTTTTATATATTTTATTTTTTTTGTATGATATTTGTTAAGTAAGAGGTTTTTATGTTTTAATATTTTTTGTATTCTTTTATAAATTAAAAAGTTTTTTGTTTATATTTGCGAACATTTTTTTATTTTTAAATTATCAAACAAAAATATTGACAATAGGTATAATACATAAATATAAAAAATAAAAATCAGTCTAAAAATACTAAAACTATCGATTAAAAATGAAAAAAAATTTTAACTTACTATCTCATCAAAAATATTATTTCTTTTATTTGTTTTTTTTATTTACTTATCATTTATCAGCACAACAAGAATCAGAAGTTGTGGGCAATGAGGAAAATGGAAAAAAAATCATAAAAGTAGGTTTGTATGAAAGTAAACCATTAACATTCAAAGATGTAGATAATGGTTTCAAAGGGATTTATGTTGATTTGATAGAGTATATTGCTAATTTGAATAATTGGCATCTCAAATTTTCTTATGAACCATCAATGGAAAAAAGTTTGGAAAACCTAAAAAGTGGAAAAATAGACCTTTTACTTTCTGTTGGTTATTCAGAAGAAAGAGCGGAGTTTTTTGATTTTACAAAAGAAATTGTACTTACAAATTGGGGTGAAATATTTGTTCATCAAGATACAAATTTGCGTTCTATTTTAAGTTTGGAAAATATGAGAGTAGCAGTTGTAAAAGGAAATGTATATTATGATGGTTCACACGGATTGAGAAATACAGCAGAACAATTCAAAATCAATATTAAATACGTAGAAACAAATAGTTTTAAAGATGTATTAAATCTTGTGCAACAAAAAAAAGTTGATGCAGGTCTAGTGAGTGTTCTCTATGGAGATATGCACAAAAACGAACATCAGGTAAAGGGAACACCTATTGTTTTTAATCCAATTGAAATGAGATTTGCGATGAAAAAAGGTGAAAAGAAAAATGAAAATATTATCAAAATCATTGATAAAGAAATGAAAAAACTTATCAATGACCAAAATTCTATTTATTATCAATCACAAGCAAGATGGCTCAATCGAACTGCAGGAACAGTTACCTATAAATATCTGTTGTGGGGATTGGCAACTATCGGAGGAATTGCTTTTCTGTTTTTGATTTTAAGTTTCATTTTAAGAAAACAAGTACAAAAAAGAACAAAAGAATTAGTCATTAAAAACGCTGAAATATTGGCTTTTAATGAAAGTTTGGAACAAAAAGTAAGAGACAGAACTTTTGAAGTTATCAAACAAAAAGAAGAAATTGAAAGCAAAAGTATTATTCTTGAACACCAAAAAAAAGAATTGGAGGTAATGAATAAACACATGAAGGATAGTATTTTATATGCAAGAAATATTCAAGAAGCAATATTACCCGAAGAAAGAAAAATCGCTAACTATTTGCCACAATATTTTATGCTCTCACGCCCACGTGATATTGTTTCAGGTGATTTCCATTGGTTTGCTTTCAATGAACGAAATAATCAAAGCCTCATTTCTGTTGCTGATTGTACGGGGCATGGTGTGCCGGGTGCTTTTATGAGTATGCTTGGAAAATCAGCCTTAGATTATATTATGTTCGAAAAGAAAAAAGATGAACCAGGTGAGATTTTGAGTGCTTTGCAAGATGATGTTTATCGTGCATTGGGTACAAATGCTAAAGATGGAATGGACATTGCCCTTTGTAGTTTTGATTTTGATAATAAGAAATTATATTTTGCGGGAGCGCAAAGTCATCTTTATTTGGTAAGAAATGGTGATATTTATGTCATTAAAGGTAATAAATATCCAATTGGTGGTAGTGTGAAATATTATAACGAACACCGAGTTTATCAAACACATACCATCGAATTACAACAAAATGATATGTTGTATATGACCTCTGATGGTTATCCTGACCAATTTGGAACGCCTGAAAATATTAAATTTACAACTAAACGTTTTCGTGAGTTGTTACAAGAGATTAGTACATTAGATTTAGAAACTCAAAAAGCAAAAATATTAGAAGCACATCTTAATTGGAGAGGTGAACAGAAACAATTAGATGATGTGTTAGTGATTGGCGTAAAAGTTGTCTAAAAAACAAAAATTACTTATAATTTTGATTTTTTTGTATTATCAAAAAACGCTCATAAAAAAAACTATACAATAAAAAAGACTAAAAATCTTTTATTTTCATTACAAAACACTAACTTTGTGTTTTTAAATACAATTTACAACTATGAATATAGGTAATAGAGTGCGTATGTTGCACTCAGTAGAAGAGGGAATTATTACAAAATTTTTGTCAGGTGATAGAATTGAAGTAGAGATTGAAGACGGATTTCAAATTCCTGTACGCAGAAATGAAATTGCAGTCGTATCTGTGGAGGAAAATAATAGATTTGGTAAAAACGAAGTACCTCAAAATGATAGCAAAAATAATACAACAAAAACCAATGCAACCGTTTCACAAAAAGGAATTTATGTTGCTTTTGTTGCTTTGAATCAAGATAAATATGCTATACATCTTATCAATAATACTGATTTAGATTTGCCTTTTGTCATTGGTGAAGAGTCAGATAATTTTTTACAAGGATTGGCTACTAATGTACTCAAAAGCCGTCAAAGTCTAAAATTTAAGGAGGTTAATTTATCTGATTTTGAAAAATGGGGCGTTTTTGTTTTTCAATTTTTGTATTTTTCTTATAACAGAACTAATTTTAAGATGCCTTTTGTCAAAAAATTAAGATTTAGAAGTAGTAGTTTTTTTAAAGCAAAAGGACAAGTACCAATTTTATTGAAAGAAGGTTATATTTTTCAGTTGGATAAAGATGAAGCGGAAGATGCTACACAAACGACAGAAAAAATGATTGAAATTAACCCTGAAAAATTAAGAGAGGAAATGCTCACTCCAAAAGTAAACACTGTTTTGCCTTTGTCTCAAATTATTAAAAGACCTGCCAAAGAAATTGATTTGCATATCGAAAAATTAACTTCTAATTTTAATAATATGAATAATGGAGAAATGTTAGCGTTACAATTGGAAATATTTGATAAAAACTTAGAAAATGCTATTGCAACTGCAATGGACGAAATTATTTTTATTCACGGAGTAGGGAATGGCGTTTTGAAACAAGAAATTCATAGAAAATTGAGCCAAAACAAAGAAATTAAATTTTTCCAAGATGCCAAAAAAGAAAAATTTGGATATGGAGCAACTTTAGTGGCTTTGAAATAGATTATTTTTGAACAAAAAAACTAACTTTTGAAGTATTTTTAAAAGTTAGTTTTTTGTAACTATTTACGTGTTTTTGGTGCAAGCGTGGACGCTTGCATAAGTTGTTATTTTGGTGCAAGCGTCCACGCTTGTACCAATTTTTTATCTAAAATTGCACTACAAATTGTTGAAAATCAGGTTCTTTTAGTTCTAATAAAACTTTTCCTTTTGATTTATCCCACAAATTACCAAAATCTTTCATACCCATTTTTGTAACTAAAGTACAGTTTTTATCTTGTTGAAAAGAAAAACGATTTGCCAACAATGCCAATTTTTCTGGTCTATCTTCTGTCAAAATATTCAAAATAAAAGCACCTTTGCATATCAAATTTACTTTCAAAGCCAAGCCTGAACACGTAGTTAGTATTTCTGCTACTTCTTCTTCTCTCAAATATTGCCAAGTAGTCGGTCTGAAAGCCAACCAAACTTGTTTTTCTTTTACAATCACGGCTCTTAAATCTTCTTGATTAGGAATTTCGCCAATATATGTGCCTACATCTTGAGGTTGCAAAAAAGATTTTACTAACAAAGGAATGCCTGCTTGTCTTAAAGGTGCAATTGTTTTTGGGTGAATTACAGAAGCACCATAATAAGTCAAAGAAGCTGATTCTTCATAAGAAAGTTTATCAAAAAGTGTTGCAAATTCAAATTGTTTTGGGTCTGCATTCAAAACGCCTGCCACATCTTTCCAAATTGTTTGGCTTTCTGCTGATAGTGCTGCTGCAAAAATTGCACCCGTATAATCTGAGCCTTCACGCCCCAGCGTAGTGGTATGTCCTTCTGCTGTACGCCCAATAAAACCTTGTGTAATGATTGTTTTTTCTTGTAAAATAGGTCTTAGATATTGAATATTTCGTGAAGTTTGTTCCCAATCTACACGTCCTTCGCGCCAAGTTGCGTCTGTCCTTATTACTTTTCGTGCATCTAACCATTCTATACTTACTTCTTTATTTTTCAAGACTGCAAAAACCAATCTTGAAGAAATAATTTCACCATAAGATACGATTTGGTCATAAACCATTTCTTTGTGTGCGTGCCTTTGCCAATGTTGCAAATCTAATCTTAATTCTAAAAAAACACGTTTCAAATCTTCAAAATCCTCTTCTTTGAAAGCATTTTTTTGTTGTAATTGATGAGCAACATCAAAGTGATATTTTTCTAATGCAACGATATTTTGCTCATAATTTTCATTTCCCCAATAGTTTTTTAAAATTGCTTCGATGGCGTTGGTTGTTTTTCCCATTGCCGAAACGACCACTAACAATTTTTTTGTATTAGCATAATTTTGAATGATATTCACTACATTCAAAATATTGTCAGCATCTTTGAGTGATGCACCTCCAAATTTAAAAATTTTCATTTTTTTATCAATAGTTATCCTTGTTTTATTAAATTTAATAATTCATCAGAAGTGATTTTTCCACTCATTTCTGTTCCTTCTAATAAATTATCGGCTAAATCACGTTTGTTTTGATGTAAACTTACGATTTTCTCTTCGATTGTTCCTTTCGTTACCAATCTATAAATAGTAACAGGTCTTTGTTGCCCGATTCGATGCGCTCTGTCAGAGGCTTGGTCTTCCACCGCAGGATTCCACCAAGGATCCATGTGAATTACATAATCCGCCGCCGTAAGATTAAGCCCAACACCGCCTGCTTTAAGGCTTATCAAAAAGAAATCTGCTTCTCCATTTTGAAATTCTTTGATAGCTTCTTCCCTTTTTTTCATTGGTGTAGAGCCATCAAGATATTTATAAGAATAACCTCTTGCTTCAAAAGCCTCTTTGATAAGCGTTAAATGTCCTACAAATTGGCTAAAAATAAGTGCTTTATGTCCATTTTCTTTCAATTCCTCAGTGGTTTCTAATAATAGTTCTAATTTTGAACTGTTAATCGTTGAATCTTTTAAAACCAATTTTGTATTACAACTTGCTTGTCTTAATTTCATAATTTCAGCCAAAATTTGCAAACGTCTTTCGCCTTCGTGTACGCCGCCTGCTTGTGAAGATTGTTGTAATTTTTCGACTGCTCTCATTCTTAATGCTTCATAAAAAGCACTTTCATCTTTTGACATTTCTACGCTGAGCGTAATTTCTGTTTTACTTGGTAATTCTTCTAATACTTGACTTTTTCTTCTTCTTAAAATAAAAGGTTTGAGTAATTTTTGAAGTTGTTTTTGTCTTTCTACATCTTGATTCCTCTCGATTTGAATAGCATATCTTTCATTAAAATCATTCAAAGAACCCAAAAGTCCAGCATTGATAAACCTAAACAAATTCCATAATTCTCCTAAATGATTTTCGACAGGCGTTCCTGTGGTAATCATTTTGAAGTCTGATTGTAAGTCCATTGCTGCTTTTGACCTTTTAGTGGACATATTTTTGATGTTTTGTGCTTCATCTAAAATAATAGTTGTCCATTTTACTTTGGCAAATTTTTCTGCTTCTTGTTGCAGCAAGCCATAGCTACAAACCATCAAATCGTAGTCTGCAAGTTCAGACATTTGTTGTTCTCTTTCTTTTCCACCAAATAAAATAGTATTCATAGTAGGTGCAAATTTGGCTGCTTCTGCCACCCAATTTCGTGCTACGGTAGCGGGTGCAACCACCAATGTTGGTCCTTGATTTGCTCTGTGTAAAATCAAAGCCAATCCTTGAATTGTCTTTCCAAGCCCCATATCATCAGCCAAACAAGCACCAACACCCCATTCTGCTAATTGAGCCAACCATTTAAAACCATCTGCTTGATAACTTCTCAATTCTGTTTTGAGTGTAGAAGGTATTTTTGGATTGATGGTTTGTGCATTTTTTATTTTTTTAATCTGATTTTTCCAACTTGTATCAGTTTTTATATTTTCAAAATCTTTGGTAATATCGTCCATTGTCCAAGCCGCCAAATTATGAAATCGAAGTCCATCTTTTGTTTTTTCGGTAAATGCTTTTATTTCTTGTAAGCGTTTACGGAAAGTTTCGGTGAGTGCTAAAAACTGTCCATCTTTCATTTGAATAAATCTATTTTTAGAATTATCCAACATTTCTAACAACTCAGCCATTCGGATTACATTGGTTTCATTCAATCTTATTTCTGCGTCAATATCAAACCAATCATTTTGTTTTCGAATATGCAAAGAAGCATTGGCAGTAGAAGCTTTGTAAGCGATTTTAAATTTTTGACCTTCAGGCCACTCCAAAACAATATCTTCTTTTATTTCTTCTAATTGATACAAAGCCTCCAAACAATCTTCTGTTTCTTCAAAAGTCCATTCATAGCTATTATCATCATTGATTTTTAATATTTCACAGGCTTGAATAACTTTTTTTGCTTTTGATTTTTCTACACTCAAATTTCTAAATGCTTGTACCTTTTGTTTGTTGATTTCTCCAATTACCGTTTCAGGAGTTTTTCCCGGTTTTAGATAAGGTGCTGTTGTTGTGAAAGGTTTTACTAATAATTCAAGTTTCAAACCGCCATTTCCAAAGGGTAATAATAATGCAAAAATTTGATTATTGGCTTCTACTCTTGGTAAATCTATGCCAAAATTAGCAATAGAAGAATTGACATTGACAATATTGACGATGCTTCCTAATGCTTTCGAGAGTAAATCTCGTCCTTTTTGGGGTACAGATAATTTTCCCTTTCCTAAATTATTGAATACTTTTGTATGTAATTCTGTGATTTGAAATAATTTATACCTTGTATTGGTTTCTTTTTCGAGAATAATACCTGGTTTTTCAGCACTGACAGAAAGAGAAACTAAAAAATTATCGCTATTTTTTTGTTGTTCTATCAATAATTCTGGTTCACGTTTTATTATCTCAAAATTAGTACCATCATCAAAAAATAAATAAGGATGTCCTATCATTGCCAAACAAGCACTATCAAAATCAACTGAATAAGCATTGCTTCCACTATAATAACCATACGAAAGTGTAAAACAACTCAATATTTTTATATCTTGTAAAGTTGAATAAGGCACACTTTCCTCCTTAAAACGCCTGATAGAAATATTTTTACCAACAGACCAAGTGCCATTTTTATTTATTTTTTGTTCTTTTGGAGTAACAATTTTATTTTTCATATCAACTAACCAACTAATTCGTCCTTCTGATTGTTCTTTTTTGTTGCTATGATTAGATATATCTTCTAAAATTTTTAAAGCCTGTAACCATTCTTCTTCTTTTTCAAAATAAGATAATAAATCATAAGAATGACTGATATTATTATTGGTTTCAGAAATTTTAGAGACAAGCAAATTATTGGGTTTGTTTTGTGCTTTAAGAATATAAAGATATTGCAATGCTATCCATTGATAACCTACACTATATGCTTGTAAACCATTTCTTTCGATATAATCTAATTGCTTATTACTCAGTTTATAATCACCACAAGTAGCAATCAAATAAAAAAAGAATACAACTTTAGTAGATTGATAATAATTTAAAAGTTCAATAATATAGCCTTGTCCTCTTACTTTCTCATTTTCTAAAAATAACATCAAACTTTCTAATCCTGTCAGTAAAGAAGGAAAAATAAATTTTTTCTTTTCTTTTTTGATAAGTTCTCGTATTGAAGTGTGCATTTTTATATCACGAAAAGATAAAATAGTAAGCAAATAAAAAAATCCTCCCCAAGAAGGGAATAAATGTTTTTTCAAATTTTTCTTTGCAGTCGATAATAATGATAATGATTTTTCAAAGTGTAACATTGCCTCTTTGTTATTGCCTTTTAAAAAAGACAATACGCCATAAATTTCATATTTTAGATGTTCTTCTTTTATTTTATTGATAAAAAATTCAATTTTATTATTATTACCTACAAACAAATAATAATAACACAATAACATCAGCATTTCATTATCTTTACTATATTTTTCAATATTACTTTCTATTTTTGTTGCTAATATTATATTATCTTTTAAATTGATGAGGTTAGATTTAAAAATAATTTTTTCTATTGTAAGTCGAAAAACTGGATTAATAACATTGAATATTTCATTTTCGAGACCTTCTCCAAAACTATCAGTCATATAATTAATAAATCTTGAACCAAGAATGTCGTAAGCATTTTCAAAATTAAGATCAGAATTTTCATTATTATTTAAAAACAACACATTTCTCATTTTTCTAAATAAATCATCATCAAAATCCTTAGTCATATAAGATTTAAAACTATTTTTTAAAAAAGTATTAACTTCTAAAAATATAGGTTCATCTTTTATCTCTAAAAAGAGTTCATTTGATATTTTATCACTATTCATTACATAGAGCGGAGTCCAGTTGCCACTCACATTTTTGATGTAACCATCTTTTAACAATAGTTTGATAAATTTGTCTTGTGAGCTATTGTATCCATTCGATAATACTTTTTTTGATATTTCTCTAATTGTATAATCGTCTATTGACCTTCCGCCACCTATTGTGATTATTTTCAAAACAATCTGTTGCAGTATAGGCATTTTATCATATTCTTTCCAAAATTGAGCATTTTCTTTACTTCTCATAAATTTTTTTGACGTTTATTTATTTTTAAATTTAATTCCTGCTAAAATTTCCACCTCTAAACTATTTTCTTTGGGTATAATTGGACAAGCATAATTATCACTATAAGCACAATAAGGATTGTATGCTTTATTAAAATCAATTATAATTTTATTATCTTTGGAGATTCTAAAATCCATAAATCGCCCACCTTCATAAGTAGTTTTACCATTTGTCAAATCTCTAAAAGGCATAAAAAGATAGTCCTCATAGCCTGGTTTTTTTGATAAATCAATTGATTGATAAATATTTAATGCATATTTTTTGTTATCAATTTCAAAATTTGCCACGCCGTACTTTATATACATTGTCTTTGTACCTGCGGTAGTAGGCATTGGAAAAGGCTTTTCATCAGTACTATTGATAACGGTTGCTTCTACACAATATTTTGAATTGATTTTAAAAAAAGAATGTTTTTTAAAAGATGCCAAATCTTTGGCTGAAAGTGGAGATGTTTTTTTATTTTTATAACTTGCATTTAACTCCTCTTGAAACTTTTTGGCTATGTCTTTTTGATAAATATTATTTTTTTGGGCAAAAATAGGAATTAAAAGTTGCCAAAAAACAAACAGCAATACAATTTTTATTTTCATTGTTTATAATTTTTTTTTGCAAAATTACAATAAAATAATTTATTTTTTTTAGTTTTTATACCAAAAAAAGTTGTATTTTATTTTGTTACTAACCATTTATAGCTGAATTTTGATTATTTTAACAATTTTTGTATAATTTACTCTTTAATTTTCTCTAAAAATAATTCCTTACCACATAAGAATAACCAAAAATCCTTGTTTTTATTCATTGTTAACTGATTTTGTATCAATGTTATCAAATTGTGAACAAATATAACCCATTCATAATAAAACCTTAATTTTTAGGTAAGATAGAAGTAATAAACCAAGTTTACCTTTGCAACGTCAAATTTAAAACACTTTTATTATCGTCTTATGAAAAATCAATTACTTTTTTTAGGCTTATTATTAAACACTATTTTATTGAGTTCTCTTTCTTTTGCACAAACAGGTTCTTTGAAAGGAAGTATTGTTGATATTAACAACAAAGAATCTTTAGTAGGGGCTACAATTATGATAGAAAATACTTCTATTGCTACTTCGAGTGATATAGACGGAAATTTTATTTTGTCTAATATCAAAGCAGGACAATACAATGTAGTTATCAATTACATCAGTTATAAAACCAAAATAATTGAAAATGTAAAAATCTATGGAGGAACAACCACTGAAATCAACATCGAAATCGAAGAAGATGCCAATGTATTAGGTGAAGCAACAGTAGTAGCACAAAGAGAAACTTTTACAGAACTGTCAGTAGTTTCAGAAATAAAAACTGCTCAAAATGTTGCAGTAGGTATTTCAGGGGAACAAATTGCAAAAAGTCAAGACAGAGATGCCGCTCAAGCAGTGAGAAGAATACCGGGCGTTTCTTTGATTGATAATCGTTTTGTAATGGTGCGTGGATTAGGACAACGTTATAATACTGTTTTATTAAATGATATTATCACACCAAGTTCGGAGGTAGATGCAAGGGCTTTTTCTTTTGATATTGTGCCTACCAATATTATAGATAGAATGATGGTTTATAAGTCAGGTGCAGGTGATATTCCCGGTGATTTTGCAGGTGGTGTGGTCAAAATTTATACAAAAAATGCTCCTGACCAAAATTTTATTAACTTTGGTGCAACCATAGGATACAGAGCCAATACGACTTTTCAAAATGTAACAAAATATGAAGGAGGAAGTTTAGATTTCTTAGGCTTTGATAATGGAGGGCGTTCTGCTCCTTCAAATTTGCCTGCAAGAGTAAGTAGTGATTTGAGTAACGAACAGAGGGCAAGCATTATGAATACCTTTAAAGGAAATTGGAACATGGCTAATCAAACTGTGTTGCCTGATATGCGTCTTAATTTTTCTTTGGGAAGAAGAATGAAATTAGGAGGTATCAATGTTGGTACACTCACAAGTATCAATTATGGTAATACACAACAATATGCAGAAGTTACACTTAATCAATATGTGCAAAATAGTAATGATAATGAAAAATTTACACAATTAGATTTAAGTGCTGATGACAAACAAATTACAAACAATGTTCGTTTGGGAATTTTGCATAACTGGTCTTTCAAATTTAATAATAACCACACTATTGAATTTAAAAATTTATTCAATCAATTAAGTTTTACTGAAACTGTTATCAGAGACCAAAAAGATATTCCAAACGCCATAGATTTTCGTAATTATTCGCTTCGTTTCGAAAGTAGAAGTATTTATAGTGGACAATTAGTTGGAAGGCATACTTTTTTGAAAGATAAATTAAATGTAGGTTGGCAATTAGGCTATGCTTATACCAATAAACAAGAGCCTGATTGGAGACGTGTACGTACTAATAGACCTTCTGGTACAGATGAACCTTTCAAAGTTTCTATTGCACCTTCTCCTAATGTTATTGATGCAGGTAGATTTTTTTCTAATCTAAAAGAAAGTATTTTGACTTTTGCTTCTAATACAGAATGGACATTAGGAAATAATAAAGAAAAAACAAAAGCAATAAAAGTGCGTGCAGGGTTTTATTTAGAAAGGAGAGATAGAAATTTTCAAGCAAGATTTTTTGGATACAAAGGAATTGGAAACATTAACAATATTGTTGGATTGCCACTCAATCAAGCATTTGACGCTCAAAATATCACAGGTTCGCAAAATAGTTTGACGATGGAAGAAGGCACAAGACCACAAGATAGATATACTGCTAATAGTACATTAGCTGCGGGTTATATTGGTGCTTCTATTCCTATTACAAAAAGATTGACGACAGCCATTGCTTTCAGAACAGAATATAATATTCAACAAGTATCAGGTAGAAAACTCAATGGAGATAGAATTGAAGTCAATAATCCTATTCTTTCACCATTGCCTTCGTTCAATATTACTTATGAAATGAACGATAAATCATTGGTAAGAGCAGCTTATTCGATGACTGTCAATCGCCCTGAATTTAGAGAATTAGTACCTTTTGATTTCTTTGATTTTAACTTCAATTCGTTTGTCATTGGTAATCCTGAACTTAAAACAGCTACTATTCAAAATGCAGATTTACGTTGGGAATATTATCCTTCGGTAGGTGAATTGATTTCGGTAGGCGTTTTTTATAAGCATTTTACCAATCCAATCGAAACTTTTTTGATGCTTTCTAATGGCGGTCCTAACAATTTAGGGTATAGTTTTATCAATGCAAAAACGGCTACTAATTATGGTGTTGAGTTTGAATTTAGAAAATCTTTTGCTGGTTTGTTGGACGGAAAATTCTTTGATAATTTAAGTTTTAGTGCGAATGCTTCTTTTATTAAAAGTACAGTAGATTTGGGTGATGTAGTAAGATCGCCTCAATCAGACGGAAGCGTTAGTACATTGAATGTAAAAGATAGCCAAGACAAAGAAAGACCAATGGTTTATCAATCACCTTATCTTATCAATGCAGGTTTTTATTATACTGATGAAACATCAGGATGGCAAGCAAGTTTATTATACAATGTTTTTGGGAGACGAATTTTTGCAGTAGGAAGTATCAACAATCCTACAATGTA
The DNA here is from genome assembly GCA_004294005.1 of Cytophagia bacterium. Classification (GTDB taxonomy): domain Bacteria; phylum Bacteroidota; class Bacteroidia; order Cytophagales; family Microscillaceae; genus RDXZ01. The sequence continues at coordinate 22,775 of RDZP01000003.1, read as the reverse complement.
CGAAATTCCAAGAAATATTATTGATTTATCCATTGCTAAAAGAGTGAATAAAAAAGTTGAACTTCGTTTTGGCGTACAAGATTTGCTTAATCAAGCATTCCTTATCAAGCAAGATTCAAATATTGATGGAGCAATCAATGGACAAGACAAAACAATTAGAAGTTTTAGACGTGGGCAATATATGACTTTTGGTTTTAATTATAATTTTTAAGAAAAAAACAATTAACTTTTATTTTATATTTTATCGTAATGAAAAATTTAATTTCTTTATTCGTGTTAGCAAGCGTATTAATGTTTGCTTCTTGTACCACAAGCACCACAACAGACGTTCCTGCAACTCCTACAAATAATTTAGTAGTATTGGAAGGTGAAATCACAACCAGTCGCACTTTAACAGCAGATAAAAAATATTTGTTGAAAGGTTTTGTCTATGTAACCAATGGTGCAACACTTACAATCAATGCTGGAACAGTTATTTTTGGTGATAAAGACTCAAAAGGTTCTTTGATTATCGAAAAAGGTGCTAAAATTAATGCCAATGGAACAGCTGCACAACCAATTGTCTTTACTTCAAATCGTCCAAGAGGACAACGTGGTTATGGAGATTGGGGTGGATTAGTTTTAATAGGAAAGGCTCCCCATAATCAACCTGTTGCTACCACTTATGAAGGTGGAATTAGAGGGGCTTATGAAGGTTTTTCTGATGCTAATGACAATTCAGGGACTTTGAGATATGTAAGAATTGAATTTGCAGGTGTTGCCTTGACTCCAAGCAGCAATAGTGAAATCAATGGTTTGACACTTTATGGTGTAGGAGCGGGTACAACTATAGAGTATGTACAAGTTTCTTATTCGGGTGATGATTCTTTTGAGTGGTTTGGTGGTACTGTAAATTGTAAATATTTAATCGCACACAGAGGTTGGGACGATGATTGGGATACTGACCATGGATATGTAGGCAGAGTACAATTTGGTGTGGCTTTGCGTGATCCTTTGATTGCTGATGTATCTGGTTCTAATGGTTTTGAGTCTGATAATTTTAATCCTGGAACTCCTGCTACTGCTACTAATGCTGGTTTACCTTTGACACAACCTATTTTTGCTAATATGAGTAATTACGTAACGGTAGGTACTCCAAGTTCTGCTACGCAATCTGGTTCAGGTCCTTATCAACGTGGTATGCACTTACGTAGAAATACGGCTATCAATATTTATAATAGTGTAATGGTAGGTTATCCTGAAGGTTTGCGTTTAGATGGTAGTACTACAATTGCCAACGCAACGGCAGGCACATTAGAATTGAGAGGTATTGTAATTGCCAATATGACTAATAATTTGGTAGATGGAACAGGTGCTGCGAATCAAACTGTTACTGATTATTTTAACAGTGCTACTACTCCTAATCGTATGAATCAAATAGTATCAGGTACAAATTTATCTACATTGATGTTAAATGCTGCTAATTTTAACTTGACTGCTCCTAATTTTTTACCACAAACAGGTTCTCCATTATTGACGGCTGCCAATGCAGTTACTTTGCCTACTGACGCATTTTTTATGTCTGCTCCTTTCAGAGGTGCTTTTGGAACAGTAAATTGGACAGCAGGTTGGGCAAATTTTGACCCTCAAAATACTGATTACTAAATCATAAAGAAAACAAAATAATAATAATTTTGTCTAAAAAATTCAAAAAACTTCATTGTCTTGCAATGAAGTTTTTTTTGTTTTTGAGAATAGGGGAATAAAGTAAATATTTTATTGAATTTTTTAGTATTTTCATCTCCTTCGTAGGCGTGGGCGAGGAGTATTTCTATCGACAACGTGTTCTATGATAGGTTCACTTCCTTCGCCATCTATTGCCGTTTGTAGTCTTTGCCTGAAAACGTTGGGGTTTGCAACCATTTCAAATTTATTCATCGTATTAATGCCTACTCCCATAATATTGATAGTACCATAACCTAATAATTGTCCCCAGAGTGTTTGTCCGACTTCTATGGTTTGGATTTTTGGCAATGCAATAGACATTGAGGTGGTTTTAAACAATCCTGCCTGAATTAAAATACGTTCATTAGTAATCAAAAAAAACGAACTACTATGTTTTAAATATTCTAAAAGAAACCTAAAAAGAGCATAAACAAATAATAAAGTAATAATAATATTCAAAAAATCTCTTGTTTGTGCCGAAAAATAAGCAAAAGAAAAATAATACAAAGAAAGTGTAATAACGAGTGTAATCATACTTTCTTTGAACAAAAACCAATGTAAATTTCCTATGTAAATCAATTTTTCGTGGGGAGCAAGCAGTGCTTTGATACGTTTTTTATTAGGCATCTTTCAATCAACAAAAATAAATAAAAAATAATTATAACACTATAACGCTAAAAAAATATTTTTAATTTAAAAAATAGCCGTTTTTTTTTCTTTTCATACAAATATTCTTTAATTTCGCAACTTCTAAGCAATGTATCTAAAAAATGAAATTCCGTAATTAGTATTATAAAAATATGTCAGTTAAAAAATTCACGTTTTCACAACGTTTTAAATATAGATTTGATAATTTAATGACAGGCGGTCTGTTGCCCTTGATTGTTATTTTAATTGTTTTTGCATTATTTCTTACTATTTTTGTTACCATTACTGTAATGGTTTTTCATTTTGAAGAAAAATCAGATGTAAGTACAAGTTTTTTAGAAAATTTTTGGCAAGTACTGATGCACGTCATCGACCAAGGCACAATTACAGACAAAAAAACATGGTCTTTTAGGCTCACAATGATGATTCCAACTTTTGTAGGTATTTTTACTTTGAGTACATTAGTGGCTTTGATTACCTCTCGAATTGGCATTATTCTTAGTAATTTACGCAAAGGACGTTCATTGGTAATAGAAGAAAATCATATCATTATTTTAGGTTGGTCTGCTAAAATATTTTCTGTTCTCAAAGAATTGATTAAAGCCAATGCTAATCAAGTGCGGGCTTGTATTGTTATTTTGGCGGATAGAGACCAAATTGAAATGGAAGATGAAGTAAAAGAAAAGGTCAAAAAAACAAAAAATGTAAAAATTATTTGTAGAACAGGTAATCCAATTGACCTTGATGATTTAGAAATTGTCAATCCACATGATGCAAAATCTATTATTATTTTATCACCTGATGACCATAATACAGATGCACAAAACATAAAATGTATATTAGCAATCGTCAATCACCCTAACCGTAGGAACCCTGAACGTAGAGAAGAAGACCATTTGTATCATATTGTTGCAGAATTACAGACGGATAACAACAAAGAAGTTGCTAATATTATTGGTGGAGATGAATTAACGTTGATTGTTTCTGATGAAGTAATTGCACGCATTGCAGTTCAAACTTGTTTACAATCAGGATTAAGTGCGGTTTACAACAAGATTTTAGATTTTGACCATACTGAAATTTATTTTTATTCTGTTCCTGATTTGATAGGAAAAACATTCAAAGAAGCAACTTTAGCCTATGATGATATTGTTGTGTTAGGTATTTTGAGGGTGAATACGGGCATTATTTTATTGAATCCAAAACAATCACAAAAAATTAGAGAGTCTGATAAATTGATATGTATGGCACAAGACGACCATCCTTTGCCTACACCTAACTTTGATGTTGCTCATTATATCGAAGAAGATAAAATGACAGGAGAACTCAAAAAATTAGTCAATACGCCAAGAAATATTATGATAATGGGTTGGAATCAGGAAGGTTTTACGATTGTAAAACAAATGGATAGTTATGTGATGAAAGGCTCTGAATTGTGCATTGTTTGTGATGATGCTGATAAAGTAAGGGCAGATTTAGATATATTGATGCCTCTCAAAAATGTGGTAATTATTTATCAAGAAGCAGATATTAGCAACCGTAAGTCGTTGAATCAATTGCCATTGGCACTATACCAACATATTATGATTTTGAGTTATGCCAATAAAATGCACATTCAAGAAGCTGATGCTATTACTTTGGTAGCATTGATGCACTTAAGGGAAATTAAGAGAAATAAAAAATTAGATTTCACAATTATCAGTGAAATGTTGGATATAAAAAATAGAACTTTAGCTGAAGTTGCCAAACCTGATGATTTTATTATTAGTGACCACGTTATCAGTTTGATTGTTTCACAAGTAGCTGAAAACAAAGAACTTAAATTGGTTTTTGATGAACTTTTTGATGCGCAAGGTGCTGAATTTTACCTCAAACCTTTGGACTTATATGTGTATGCTGACCAAGAAGTTAATTTTTATACCATCACAGAAGCAGCACTCAGACGCAATGAAATTGCAATTGGTTATCGTTTGAAAGAATACGCTGAAAGTCCTGCTCATTATTATGGTGTGGTTTTGAATCCAAGTAAAAAAGAGAAAATTATATTGAAAGAAGGCGATAAAATTATTGTTTTAGCGGAGGATTTATAAGCAGAAAGTAAGAAAATAATTTTGAAATTATGCTTCAAAACACCAATCCAAAAAAAGAGAGAAAAACAACGTTTAGGCTGTTTTTCTCTCTTTTTCTTTTGATAAATTTATTTATTTTTATCCATTCAAAGATTCTTTTATTTTATCAGGAATATTTGCTTTTACTACCTTTTGAGCCATAAGTGCTACATTTTTCATTGTTTTAGCGTTAGAAATACCATGTGCGATAATTACATTGCCATTGATACCCAAAATTGGACTTCCTCCGATTGATTCATAATTAAAGTTATCAAAAAAATCATCTTGAATATTTTTTTTGTGTAATATTTCATAGTAACATTCCGCCATTTTGATAACAATATTACCCGTAAAACCATCACAAACAATAACGTCAGCCTTTTCATTGAATAAATCTCGCCCTTCTATATTACCTACAAAATTAATTTTTGTATTTTGAGCCAATAATTTATGCGTGGCTTGTGATTGTAGATTTCCTTTTTCGGGTTCTTCTCCCAAATTAAGCAAAGCTACTCTCGGGTTTTCCATATTAAAATAATTTTTACAAAAAACTGAACCTATTTCTGCAAATTGTTGTAAATGTTCAGGTTTACAATCTGTATTGGCACCTACATCTAAGATAATGCCCGTTCTTCCGTCTAATTTAGGAACATAACTAATAATAGCAGGTCTTGAAAGACCTTTGATAGTTTGAACTGTAAACATTGCTCCAACCATCATGGCACCTGTATTACCTGCACTACAAAAAGCATCTATTTGTTTTGATAATAATAATTTATAACCGACCGAAATACTTGAGTCTGGTTTTTGAGGCAATGCCTTGGTGGGATGTTCTCCCATTTCGATGACTTGTGTTGCATTGACAATTTCTATATTAGAAGGTAGATTATCACCAAAAAAGTTTTTGATAATTTCCTCTTTACCAACCAAGACCAAAATAGTGTCTTTATCGATAGCATCAGACGCTAATTGCGCCCCCTCTAAAATGGCTTGAGGTGCAAAATCGCCTCCCATTACATCAATTCCTATTTTCATATTTGATAATATTGTTTTTTTGCACAATATTAGTGTTTTTTATTGAATTATAAATAAAAAAAAGATTCAAAGTATAAAAAAAATTTTTACTCTCAATCTTTTTGTTGTTTTTGTACGCAAAATAAAATATAGTTTAGTTTTCAGAAGGTTTATCTTTTGATTTTTTATATCCTTCTATTAATAATTTACCTCTGTAATACAAGTCATTCCCATGTACGTACGCTCTGTGAAATAAATGAGTTTCATCAGTTTTTTTGCAAATAGTAAAAGGTTTTGCCTCAATACTATCATGGGTGCGGCGTTTGTCGCGGCGTGTGGTCGAAAATTTACGTTTTGGATTTGGCATATTGATAAATGTGTTTTACACAAATTAAAGTTTTTTATTAAAAATGAGTGCAAAGGTAACTATATTTTTTAAAAATAACTATTATTTTGAAAAAAAAATTTCAAAATATTAATTTTTTAGGTACTATTAAAAGAAATATCAATTAAAATGATTGTATTTTATCTTTTTAATTCACAATTCAAAAAAAGAAACACTCCCCAAAAATGTAATTTTGTAGAAGTGTTTATAAATTTTTTATCTAAAAAAGAAGATTAGTCTTCACGTTTGAAGAGTTCCCATCTTCCGTCTCCTGCTTCGTTAGTAACGATAATTTTGTTGGTATCTCTATAGTAATCTATATAGAACTTGTTTCCTTTACCATCTAATACTTCATAAATAAAACCACCTTCTGATGAACTTTCAAGGTCAGTAACGCCTAACACTTTGAATTGTTGCCATTGACCATTGTAAGAGAAAGAAACTTTTGTAACCTTTGTGTTGTCATTGTTACAAGTAAGCATTACGTTAAAAGTTTTACCATCATACACAAAATATTGTTGTGCAAATAAATTGCTTGATGAAAGCAACATAAACGAAACAAATAAAAGAGAGAAAATTACTTTTTTCATAAAAGAACAGATTTAAATTGTTGTAGAAAATTAAATTAAAATAATTATAAAGGTTTAATAAATTTTGTAACCTTTAATACAATATACGCCTTTTTTTATAATATGTTACAAAATTTTGTAAAAATATATTTTTTTTATTTTTTGAATATATGCACTATATTTTTTTAACTAAAAATTGACAATTAGCCATTGAGAGCAAGTTTTTGTTTTTATTCTTCCCACAAATTTGTCAAAATAACATAATCATTGACCGATAACTCTTCTGCTCTTTTGTCTAAATAATGACTTTGTAATACTTTTTCGTTCATTTGTAAACCTTTTAAAGCATTTCTCAATGTTTTTCGGCGTTGGTTAAAACCTTGTTTTACGATTTGTGCTAATTTTATTTCGTTACAATCTAATTTTTCTACATCATTTCTTTTTAGTCTGATAACACCTGAACGTACTTTTGGAGGTGGATCAAAAGCATCTGGCTCTACTGTAAATAAATATTCAATATCATAATAAGCCTGCAAAAAAACACTCAAAATACCATAATCTTTGGTTTTTGGTTTTGCTGCTAATCTTACTGCTACTTCTTTTTGTAACATTCCAACAATTTCGAGGACTTGGTTTTTATAAGGTAATAATTTAAAAAAGATTTGTGAAGAAATATGATAAGGGAAATTACTAATGACAGCAAATTTTTCATTAAAACTTTCTTGTTGAAACCAAATATCAGGGGTTGTTTCTAAAAAATCATTTTCAACCAAAGGAAGTTGTGGATATTTCTTTTTGAGATAGGTTACAGATTCTTTATCAATCTCTATGACAAAAAAATTTTCTTTTTCTAATAAAAAATTCGTGAGTACGCCTGTTCCTGCTCCTATTTCTAAAAGATGTGTATAATTTTTATGATTAGTCAAAGAGTTTACGATGTCTTCTGCGATATTGGTATCGATTAAAAAATGCTGTCCAAGATGTTTTTTGGGTGTTACTTTTTGTGCATTTTTTGTTTTTTTTGTTACTTTCATTTTTTTTCTTTTTTAAAAAATTCCATCACATATATTTTAAGTTTTAAAATAAAAACTGGTCTTGTGAGGTTGTTTTGTACTATTTCTTGTTTACTGAATGCAAATCTATAACCTGCACCTGTGCCTACGCCTAAATATCGCCAAAATTTGTAATCAATATTCAAAGAGGGTTCCGTAATTAAATAACTTGATTCTCTTCTTTCTATAAAATTATTACTTTGAGCATCTGATACAATTACACCTGCTTTTCCACCACCAAATTGAATTGGAAAACTAATCGTCCAACCTTTTTTATTATATAAAATAGGTTCATAAAATAAACCTAAGTAACGATAAAAAAGTCTTCCTTTTCCATTCAAAATGCTTGCATCAGGTTTTGTAAGTGATAAATCAAATATATTTCGAGAGCCTAACCAATTTAAGCCAATACCTACCTCATGTTTTCCAAATAATTTTATTCCTGTTCTAAATCCATAAATAGAAATAGATTGATTGGCTGCATAAGAAAAGCGGTTGTCTAATTTAAAGACAAAACTTATTTTTTTGGTTTCATTATCTTCTTTTTGAGCAACAGAAAAACAATGAACAAAAAATAAATTGATTAAAATAAACAAGTATTTCATTTTTTTAGTGTTTTTATATTCTATACATGTATTAACTATTAAAAAACTTTAAAAGTTTAATTATTTATTTTTATTCTATTTTTTGTTTTTTAGATAAAAAAATATTACTTTTGCTTTTCATAAATTAAATAGATAAAATAAATTTGAAATCGCGTACTCCCTCTTATTATTTTCGTAAACGTTTATTTTCTAATCCCCCTGCGGTTTTTGGAATAATCGTTATTATTTTGTTGATAATTTTATCTATTTTAGGGTATTGGATAATGCCTGATGCTACACCTTTTGCCAACGAAAGAGCAGACGAGATAGCTAAACAAAAACCAGGATTTAAAGTATTGATGCTCAAAATACGAAAAAATAGAGATATTTCTGACCAAAATATTTTTTATCAATTATTATTTGGACAAGAAAGTAAGTATAACATTGTACCTATTGAAGCCTATAGAATAGATAGAAAAAATGCACTTGTGTATGTACGTGTGTTTGGGCGAGGTGAGAGAGAACAGCCTTATCCTTTGGCTGATGTTGTTTATCAATTATACATTGGTCAATCAGATAGATTACCAAAACATAATCTTGAAGGGAATTTTTCGATTCATAGTGGTGATTTGATTTATTTAGATTATCACGAAAAAATTGTAACCGTTTCGATGAATGAAACGATTGAAAAATTCGAGAAAAATAACCTTGAAAAAAGATATTATATTTTAGGAACAGATAAATCAGGCAGAGATATGTTAAGTAGATTATTATTAGGAGTTCGGATTTCATTAGGAATTGGATTGGTTTCGGTTACAATTGCTACTATATTAGGTTTATTTTTAGGTTCTTTGGCAGGTTATTTAGGGGGCGGAGTTGATAAATTGATTGTTTGGTTTATGACAGTGGTCTGGTCAATTCCAGGTATTATGTTGGTGATTGCTATTAGTTTGGTATTAGGAAAAGGTGTTTTTGTTACTTTTATCGCCATTGGTCTTACTTCTTGGGTAGATATTGCGCGTACTGTACGTGGGCAGGTGATGGCTATCAAAGAAAAGCCATTTATAGAGGCAACAAAAGCATTGGGAATGAGAAAAGGTAGAATTATTTTTTATCATATTTTACCCAATATTATTGGCCCTCTTTTGGTAGTGATGACTTCTAATTTTGCGTCTGCTATTTTGACAGAAGCAGGTTTGAGTTTTTTAGGTTTGAGCGTACAACCTCCTGCAACCTCTTGGGGCGTAATGGTGAGTGAGGGTTTTCCGTTGATGAATACGCCTAATGGATTTTATTTAGTGCTTTTTCCTGCTTTTTCTATTGCACTCACTATTTTGGCTTTTAATTTATTTGGAAACGGTTTAAGAGATGCTTATGATGTCAGAAATAAATAATAACAGGCAATCTATTCAACAAAAATTAGAATTAGATACACTTCTGCAAATTACGCAATCTATTAATAATAATGTATCAGAATCAGATTTGTATGCTATGTTAAAACTTTCTTTGAGAGGAAGTTTTAAGGTAAAAAAATGTGCCGTTTTTGTATTTGATGAAATATGGGAATGCAAAACAATTTTTGGAAATAAACTTATATTTACTCCTGATAAATTAGATTTTAAAATATTAGAAGATATTAAAAAACTTACTTTTATCAAAGATTTGGATACAAAAGAAGAAGTTTATCAAGAATATGATGTTGTTTTGCCTATCAAGCATCAAGATAAATTTTTGGCGTATCTTTTTTTGACTTTTGATAAAGATATTCCACAGGAAGATGAGCAAATTTATTTTATCAAAACATTAGCAAATATTGTTATTGTTGCGATTGAAAATAAAAAACTCATTAGACAACAAGTCAAACAAGCCTCTAAAGAAGCTGCTAATCAAAAAGAAATGGAAATTGCAAAGCAAGTACAATCTTTGTTATTTCCTAAAAAATTACCTTATACTCAAAAGATAAAAGTAAAACCTACTTATTTTCCACACGCTTTGATTGGAGGTGATTATTATGATTTTATTCCATTAAACGATAATCGATTTATTATTTGTATTGCTGATGTATCAGGAAAAGGTGTGCCTGCGGCTCTATTAATGTCTAATTTTCAGGCATCTTTAAGAACTTTGACAAGACAAACACAAAACCTTCCACAAATTGTAGAAGAATTGAACCATATTATTTATGTCAATGCAGAAGGTGGGCATTTTATTACTTTTTTTATTGGCTTGTATGATGAAAAAAATACAACTTTACAATATATCAATGCGGGGCATAATCCTGCTTTTCTTTTTGATTTTTCTAATAATCAAACACATTTATTAGAAAAAGGAACGACTATTTTGGGGGTTTTTTCTCCACTTCCTTTTGTAGAAGAAGGAAAAATAGAGCAATTAAATAACTTTTATTTATTCAACTATACTGATGGGGTTACAGAAGTTGTCAATGATAATCAAGAACAATTAGGAATAGAAAAATTATTAGAGGTTATCGAATCTTATCAACAAAATGACATCAACGAAATTCATGAGAGTTTGATTCAATTTATCCATCAATTCAAGCAAAATCAAACTTATCCTGATGATATTACAATGCTTTCATGTAGAGTTAATCTCATTAATATTTAAAAATCAGTTTCATTGTAATTATTTAGGTATTACCAACAAAAACTAATATTTAATCTTGTGCAAAGCTTCACGATAGATAGTTACATAAAAAAAAACCATAAAATCATTACAAATTTTATGGTTTTCTTTGTTATTTTTTATCTTCCTACTTGTACCCAACCTTTATAGGTTTTTTTGGCATTGGCAGGATTTCTGACTTTGAAAGTAACATCTGCTTCATAATAATAAACTGAATCAGACATATCAGTTCCATTGTTATCTTTGCCGTCCCAATCTATTTCAATACCTTTATTTCCTTCATATATTTTTCCTCCCCATTTATTGAATACTCTAAAATCTACTTTGGTTACATATCGATAACGAATAGGTTTAAATAAATCGTTTTTTCCATCACCATTAGGTGTAAGAATATTGGGTAGTTCAAACAAAATACAATTATCTTGACATACTATATTGCTTGCTGCGCTTTCGTTACCACTTGCATCTGTCGCTGTTACATAATAACAACCTGCTTGCGAAGCCAAACCACCTACTATATCAGGAAAAGTAGTATGTATAAAAGTAGTATCTGTAAAAGGTTGTACCATTGGCGGATTAGGAATTGGCTCAAAGTTACGTCCTTCTTCTGATTGATAATATAACTTATAAAAAGCAATGTCTGTTTGACAACTACTTGTGCCTGATTGTACTACCTTTGTCCACTTCAATATATTTCTGATTTGACTTGGATTAAAATTATCACAAATCAAAGGCTCTAACGAAAGTACAGGCGGATTGGGAGGTGTATTATCAATCGGAGAAGCAGAAGCAATTTGAGAATCATTTAATAAACTATTGGTAGGTTCAGGAATTAAAGTAGGATTACTATAAGAACCTTTGGTTTTTACATAATAAGAATATACTTTTTTAGGGTCTAAACATTCATTATTAAAAGTGCCAAGGTCTGTAAATCTTCTTTGTCCTACTAACACCTCTCCTATTTTTATCATACTTGCTTTTGGAGTACCAATCAAACCACGATAAATTTCGTGAACACGATTTTGATTTGACCAAGGCGTTCTATAATCCCATGTCAATACTATACTATTATTGGCTGGAGTAGCCGTTAATTTGACGCTTGAGGCTGTATCAGAAGGTTGTCCTGCTACATTTGCACCATAAAACCATCTTATTTTGTATAAAAATTGGGTGTCTTTTGTATTAATAGCATTATCAAGATAAGAAAAATTGATATTATTGCCTGTAGCATCAGTTTGAGTATTGATAAGTGTCAAACCTGTTGCACCTGTCAAATCAGTTGTTCTGTATAATTCATAACGATAAGGAGGAGTAAAAGTACCACTAATATTACCACCTAATGGCGAAGGTCGCAACCAATTTATTTCCATTGTACCATTGGCAGGAGTAGAGGTTAAATTAGTTACATCTACTGAAACCTTAGTAAAAACAGGACTATTAATAGGCAATGATACACAAACAGGAATTGATGCTTGGCTTTCTCCGCCTTTGGGTTGCGGATAATTGACAACCAATACATAATTATAAATCAATCCAAGTGAGAGCGGACCAACATCTTGAAAAGAAGTAGCAGTCAGTGGTAAATCTGTTGTGGTTATTTTTTGATAGCCGACATCTTTTGGGCTTTGTAAACAAGGCACAACCCCTGAACAACCTTCACGTCTCCAAATACTAATTGTCATTTGGGCGCGTTGTGCGGCTGTAAATGTTGGACATTCTAAGGCATAATTTCCCCAATTCAAATTCATTCTATTGCCTGAGGGTGTCGCAGTTACATTTTTTACTTTTGGTCCTTTTATTGTAATTAACATCGATTTTACATCTGTTAATTTTGGTCTTCGAGGAGAAATAGGTTGGTCTTCTGCTTTAAAAACTACAATATAAGGTTGGTCTCTTACGTGTTCACATCTTGTATCCCATCTAAAACTTCCTGATGCTGTTCCAAATTGTGGAGGTGTAAAATTAAAAGAAGCAACATTTGTAAAAAAAGTATTATCATATACGCCTTGTGATGAGCTTGATGAGATGCGTATTTCATCAGTGGGCAAAACATCAGGGTCTGTTGCAGTAATGGTTTGTTGAATAATATTAGTATTAGTTGCCACATCTTCATCAGCTTCTACACATACATTTTGGACAGTGAGTGCTGGTCTTCTATTATTACAATCATTCCTTACTATAATTTGCATATCACGCATTACCCAACCAATACGTTCTCCATTTCTCCATTCATCTACAAAAAATGCAACGTTGTACTCACCTACTGTAAGTGGTGCATCCCAAACCAAATCACCTGTAATGGCATTGATAGAAAAATTAGCAGGAGCAGTATTGACTTCATTATTGCCTCCACTGGCTATATTTGGATTAGAATAATTAGCAACATTTGTATTGATATTCTGTCGAGGTGTTGTCAATCTAAAAGAAAGACTATCACCATCAGGGTCAAAAGCACCTGGATTATGAATAAATCTTTGTCTTGGACAAGCCACATCAATAGGAGGAACACGTAAAATAGGAGAATTATTCAATCCTAACAATGGGTCAATCGTAATCAAAGTTTCCACACAAAAAGGTGTATTGACTGAATTACTCATATTGACTACATTAGCATTTCTATTTTCTTCTACAAAAAAAATCCTAAAATTACCCGCTCCTGCAAATGTATGACAAACTCTATAAATACCTAAATCAGTTTCATTACCAATACTCACTTTATTACCTACTCGAGGTACAGAAACAATAGGCGAACCATCTCCAAAATTAAGATTAAGTGTTTGACTATCTGCTGCTGAACCTTGCCAAGTATAGAGACTAATTGTAAAACAATAAGTAAGGTTTCCTGTTCTTACTACCGCAATATCTCCTGCACGTATGTGTGTAGCATACAAGGGACTTTGAAACATCAAAATAAATAAGCCCATTAAAAAAATGAAGCGTATTTTTGTTATCTTCAAACAAAATAAATTCATAAAATTTAATTTTTTTTCACAAAAATACGTATCTTTTTTTTCTTTTGCAAATTTAATTTATTTTTTGTTCTATCTAAATCCTAAAACACTTCTTATCTGTTCCAATTTTTGGTTAGCTATGGCTTTTGCTTTCCTTTCTCCTTGTTCTAATTGTTGGTCTAACTCTTTTGGATTTGCTAATAAATATTGATAAATTTCACGTGCTTTTGCAAATTTTTCCCACAAAACTTCTAATAGTTCAGTTTTTGCATGCCCATAACCATAGTTACCTGCCAAATAATTTTGGCGCATCGTTTCGATTTGTGTTGTATCAGCCACCAAACTAAATAATTGAAAAACAGTAGAAGTAGAGGGGTTTTTAGGTTCTTCCAATGGAGTACTATCACTGACAATACTCATCACTTGTTTTTTCAGCTCTTTTTTATCTGCCAATATATCAATAATATTTCCATAAGATTTACTCATTTTTGTTCCATCAGTCCCAGGTATTAACATTACATCTTCTTGAATTTGTGCTTTTGGTACTACAAAAACTTCTTTTTCATATTCACGATTTATTTTTTCGGCAATATCAATGGTTATCTCTAAATGTTGTTTTTGGTCTTTTCCAACGGGTACAATTTCTGCATCATACAATAAAATATCGGCTGCCATTAATATAGGATAAGTAAAAAGCCCTGTATTGACTGCTGCTAAACCTAATTTTTCTGCTTTGTCTTTATAAGAATGAGCATTTGCTAACATCGGAAATGGCGTAAAACAATTCAAATACCAACTCAATTCAGTTACTTCAGGAATACGAGATTGACGATAAAGTATGTTTTTTTCTGTATCAAATCCAAAAGCCAACCAAGCCGCCGCCACTGAATAGGTGTTTTCTTTTCTTATTGAGGCTGATTTGATAGTAGTCAATGAATGTAAATCAGCTATAAAAAAGAAAGATTGATTGTTGCTATCTTTTGAAAGATGAATAGCAGGCAATATTGCGCCTAAAATATTTCCTAAATGAGGTTTTCCTGAACTTTGGATACCTGTTAAAATTCTCGCCATTTTTTATTTTTTCTTCGTTTAATTTTTATTATCAATCAATAATTTGTGCAAAATTATTATTATTTGTAGAAAAATTAGTAAATTTATAAAAAAATAATTTTGTTAGCAAAAAATAAACAACGATTTCAAGTAGAGGCAAGGAATAATAATTAAATAACTTGCTTTTTTATCTATTGTTATGAATAAAAATACACATTTGAAAATCAGTTTTATCAGTGTTCCAAAACCATAGAATGCTGATGAGACTGATGTAAATAATATAGATTAAAGAAAAATACAGCATTATGTATTCTTAATAAAAATAAAAAGATGAATTGTTTTATTATCATTACTTGAAATAGACTTTTTTTCATTTTATCCAAAAAATTGTATTATTTTTTTAATTTTGTAATATTTTTTTTAACTTTGCATAGAATACAAAAAATATTTGTAAAAAAATCACTCAAAAAATATTATTAAAAATGAAAAAAATCAAAAAAGTAGCATTCTATTTTCTTATTTCGTTGGTTATACTTTTGACTATAAGTTATATTTCAATAGGTTTTACACAATATCAATATTTACAAACAGCCATTTTTTATGCTTATCGTGGTTCTACTATTGCAAGTATTAATGATGCAGACAAAGAAATTTTACAAAAATCTTCCAAACCCGAAAAATGGCAACTTGACGCAAAATACAATCAATATCAATTATCAAAAGAAGAAAATGACTTTTTTGAAAAATACAAAACAGTCGCTTTTTTAGTAATTCAAAATGATAAAATTAAATTTGAAAAATATTGGGATAATTATGACGAAAATAGTTTATCTAATTCATTTTCAATGGCAAAAACTGTAATTTCTTTGGCTATTGGTATCGCTATCAAAGAAGGAAAAATCAAAGATGTAACACAAAAAATAAGTGATTTTTTACCTGAATTTAAAAAAGATGGAAAAGAAAATCTTACTATCAAAAATTTTTTAACAATGAGTTCAGGCTTAGAATGGAGCGAAGAATATAAAAATCCTCTTTCTGATGTAGTAAGGGCTTATTTTGAAAAAGATTTATACACACAACTCACCAACAGACCTATCGCAACTGCTGCAGGAAAAAAATTCAAATATAGCAGTGGAGATACGCAAATATTAGGCTTGGTATTACAAAAAGCAGTTAAAACGCCATTATCACGATACATTGATGAGAAAATATGGAGAAAAATCGGTGCAGAAAAAGATGCTTATTGGTTGGTAGATAAAAAAGGAAACCAAAAATCTTTTTGTTGTTTACATTCGAATGCTAAAGACTTTGCACGATTGGCTAAATTAGTCTTACAAAAGGGGAAATGGAATGATGAGCAAATTGTACCCGAAGAATATATCAAAGAAGCTACTTCTGCTGCTGATTATTTGACAGATGACACAGGTGAAAAAGTAAAACATTACGGCTATCAATTTTGGTTATTAAAAGATAAAAATCAATATTACCCTTGTTTTAGAGGTGTTTTAGGACAATATATGGTCGTTATTCCTGAGAAAAATGCAATTATTGTTCGATTAGGACATTCAAGAGGAAATGAATTTAAAAACTTTATGCCCAAAGATTTATATACCTATTTTGAATTAGGTAATAAAATGTTAGACGAATCAAAATAATGAAAATAGCACTGTTAGGAATGCCCGCAGCAGGTAAAAGTACACAAGGTCGTAAACTAGCTGAAATGTTAGATTATACTTTTATAGATTTAGACAAATGGATTGAAGCACAAGAAAAAATGAGCATTGTTACTATTTTTGATAAATTTGGAGAAGATTATTTTAGAGAAATGGAAAGAGTAGCATTACATCAAGTCATCAAAAATGAAAATATAATCTTGGCTACAGGTGGAGGAACACCTTGTTTTTATGATAATTTACATATTCTTAGAAAAAATTTTTTGTGTATTTTTGTTGATGTACCTATTATTAATATTCAACAGCGAATTATCAATAATCAAAAAGCAAGACCTTTATTTATGAATATGGAAGCCGAAGAAATCAAAGTAAAATTAGAAAATATGTATCAAAGCCGAATACAATATTATCAAAAAGCACATTTACGTTGGGATAATAAAGTGTAAAATTTAAAAAAACTGTTCAAAAATTTTAGAGTTTAAAAATAAAATAGTAACTTTGCAAAAAATATACATAAAAAAATGTTTTGGACAATACTTTTTATCACTCTAACAGCAATTATTACATTTGGTATTACTTGGGCAATTTATATTTTTAAAAATATGAAATTAATTGCCGAGCATAGACAATACCGCAGAAAAAATACAGAATTAGAAGAAATTTTATCACAAAAAGACAATAGTATTCAATTAGAAATCAAGGCAAGAGATAGGAGAATTGAAATATTAACCAAAAAATTGGATACTTTGGAAGCAGAAAAATTAAAAAGAATCGAAACTGAATCATCTATTAAAAATGAACAATTTGAAGTCTTACTAACACAATTCGAACAATTTAAAATAGAAAAAGAAAAAGAAAAAAATAATTTGTTATTAGAAATAGAACAATTAACCCAAAAAAACGATTAATAGAGAAAATAAAATTCTCAATTCATTCAAAAATTTTTGAATGAAACAACTAAAATGTATTTAAACTTTTATTTAAAATATAAAAAATATGTCAACAACTCAAACTGAAAAAAAACCACATTGGCTAATTAATTTTTTGGCAAGTACAATTGGACGCAAACTATTAATGGCACTTACAGGTACATTTTTAATATTGTTCCTTTTAGTTCATCTTATTGGCAATTTACAACTTTTGCTCCCTGATAAGGGTGTTGCTTTTAATGAGTATGCTTACTTTATGGGACACAACAAACTGATTCAAGTTGTTTCTATTGGAAATTTTTTCTTTATTGTTTTACACATCATTGTTTCTATTGTACTGACATTGAGCAACCAAAAAGCACGACCTGTTGCTTATGCTTATCAAGCAAAAGACCAAAAATCGAGTAGTGCTTCGCGTCAAATGATGATATTAGGAAGTATTATTTTATTATTTTTAGTAATGCATTTGGCACATTTTTGGGCAAAATCTAAATTTGGCGGCTTAGCTGAAACAACATTGTCAGGTGGCGTTACGGGGCATAATCTGTATTTAGAAACTGTAGAAGTATTTAAAATTTGGTGGATAGCAGTCATTTATGTAGTTTGTATGATAGGAGTTGCATTTCACTTAGTACATGGGTTTCAGAGTGCTTTTCAAACATTTGGTTTAAATCATAAGAAATACACACCGCTTATCAAAACATTAGGTTTAGGATTTTCTATTTTAGTTCCTCTCTTGTATGCACTGATTCCTATTGTGATATTTATTCAAAATCAATAAATCAAAATAAATTTTTATTTTTATTTTTTATAAAAAAGCCCTTATTTGAAAAAATAAGGGCTTTTTTTAGTTTTTATTTATCTTCGCTCTCGTCAGATTCCTCTTCTTCCTCACTTTCTTCTTCTTCAAACTCTTCATCCTCCTCGCTTTCTTCTTCCTCGCCTTCTTCTTCTTCAAATTCGTCCTCTTCTTCAAATTCTTCCTCGCCTTCTTCCTCGTCAGATTCGTCCTCTTCTTCAAATTCTTCTTCTTCCTCACCTTCTTCTTCAGATTCGTCCTCTTCTTCAAATTCTTCTTCCTCACCTTCTTCTTCAGATTCGTCCTCTTCTTCAAATTCTTCTTCTTCCTCCTCGTCAGATTCATCATCATTCATAGAGGCAAAATTTTCGTCATCTTCTTCAAATTCTTCTTCTTCGTCATCAAGCCCAAGCAAATCTTCACCTTCCCAAAAAGACTCTTCATAATCTTCTGGTTCTTCGTCGTTATATTCAGCGTCATCATCAATATACTCTTCTAATATACTCAAAATATCAAAATCATCATAATCGGCTTCATCATATTGATTATTTACTTCATCAGCATCAAACCAATCAAATCCTTCTCCGTCATTGATGATAGTTGTTTGTTCGTTGTCCCAACTTTCTTTGTTATTAGGGATATTGCCTGTACTTCTAATCATCCAACAATCATTAAAATTAAATTTTGGATTCATCAAATAATTATAGGGCATATAACAATGTCCATTATCGCCCCAATTTGCTCCCCAAGAATTTCGAACAATAAATAATTGGTCTATATCAGAGTAACCTACACATAACATTGCATGCGCTCCGTGTGCACCTCTGGTTGTGTCTTCAGGTGATGGCATTGCGACTATTCCACCTTTGTTTTGACATTCATCAAAAGTTTTGAATAATGCACAACCAAAAATTATCGGATAGCCATCAGCCAAGCATTTTTTCCATTCTTCTAATTCTAATGGTAGTTTTTGATAGTCCGAAATTTTAAAATTTGCTGCTTCTTCATAAGCACCCTCGTTGGGTTTTGTTAATACTTTTGCGGTATCATATTTCCATTTTTTTTCTGAGCATACGCCAAATTTTTGTAAACTTTCGACTGCATATTGAATGAAACAACCTGAATCTTTGTCTTGTGTGCCGCCTCTCCAACGTGCATTGTAATAAACAAATAAACGACTTACATCAAAAAACCTTTGAGGTGCATTTTTTTTGATTAAATATTCACAAGCACCTGCAACAGCATTAGCAGTACAACTTCCTACTTGTCCTTGGTCTTCAACGTTGGACATATAAGGTCTTAAATCAACTTTATTAGGAAGTTTTTTTGATTTTATTCTTGAAGATGCTTCAAATATTTTAGTTTTAGGAGCAGCTTTCATAAATTTGTAGCCTACAAATTCGTGTTTCATAGTAATTAAATAAATATGTAAATATAAAAAATATGCAACAAATATACTACTTTTTTCATAATTATAAATATTTTTAGTTTTATTTTATAAATTTGATTGAAATAAAACCATAAAATGGTTATATTTGTACGCAAAAATTATCAAAACTAATAATAACTTGAAAATCTCAAAAAATACAATACTTTATTTTGTTCTATTGATTTGGTTAATTATTCAACTAATTACCTTAGACAAAGTTCCTTTGCCTTGGTTTGATGAGGTTTTTTTTAAATCGCTGTCTGATAATCTATCAAAAAATAGAAATTTTTATGTTCCAATTACTATTTTGGAACAAGAAGTAAAAATATATGGTTTTGTTTATTTTATTTTGACAGCATTTTCTCAAACTATTATAGGTAATTCTATTTTTGGCTTTCGAATTGTCAATTTTTTAGCAGGTTTATTAGTAGTGTATTGGTTTTGGAAAAAGAATAAAGAGAATAATTTTCGTTCCACTTGGATTTTGATATTGTTGTTAGACCCATTTTTTAATCTTTGTTTACACGAAGCAAGAATGGATTTGACTGCTACTCTATTGCTGTTATTGACTTTTGATAGTTTTTCGAAACCCACTTATTTTAATATTTGTAAAGGTAGTTTTTTTGGTGGTTTGGCTTTATTGACCACACTAAGAAGTGCATTTATGGGCTTTGGATTGGGTATTTTATTGATTTTATCAGCTTATAATGCTCAAAAATCTATTCTAATCACACTTAAAAAATGCCTTTTATCTTTGTCGATTGTTTTTATTATTTATGTTTTTTGGATTTTGATTGCTTTTGGAAATTTCAAAATATTTTTTGATTACTTTTTAAGTAAAAGCACTTTCAACGATTATGAAAGTTCGTTAGCAGGTTGGTTTGTCGGCGGCACTTTGTATATTCCTAAACATCAATATTTA
The DNA here is from genome assembly GCA_004294005.1 of Cytophagia bacterium. GTDB lineage: Bacteria > Bacteroidota > Bacteroidia > Cytophagales > Microscillaceae > RDXZ01. The sequence continues at coordinate 2,315 of RDZP01000003.1, read as the reverse complement.
TTGCTTTTTTTAGTATTGATAACGAGTAGTATTGCTTTATATCAACAAAAAAAACAATTTTTTAGAGAAAAAGAAATTTTTATTTTTGTAGTATTGATTGTATCATTTCATATTTTAGTAAAAGATTATGGACAATATTCTATTTTTATTCTCTGTTTTTATTATTTATTATTGATTCGTTTTGTTAGTCTTATCAAAGGAAAAATCATTTCTTCTTTGGTTTTATTTTTATTATTCAGTTTTAATTTAGGTTATTTCATACTCAAAAATACACAAGTTTTTCTTCATTATTCACAAAGAAATCCTGAAGTTGCTTTGCAATTTATTCAAAAAAATATTCCAAAAAACAGTAAAGTAATAGGTGAATCTTTGTATATGTACGCCGTAACAGGTGCAGGAAGCGATTATCAAATCATAGAAATGTATGGAACATTAGAAAATAGAGAAAAAAAACAAAGAGAAATTTTTAAATATCAATATTTAATCGTTACAAAACAAAGTGAATGGCGGTTTAAAAATATAATAGATTACTATTTTTTAAAAAACCCAAAATTAAAGAAAAAAGCCGTTTTAAATATTCCTATTGATGATTTTTACAAAAAAATAATGCAGTTTTTACCTTTATCACAAAATGAAAATGATGGTTATAATGCCACTATTTATGAAATTGATGCAGTGAAATAAAAAATTGAGTACAAAATCACAACTTTGTACTCAATTTGATTAGCAGTTTTTATATTTTGAAATAACTATCTTTTTTTATTAGTATTACTCATCATACTTTCTAAAAAACTATCAAGCATCGATTCTAAATCACTCATAGGAGAGACTTCCATAGAATTTTTTAAGTATGCTTTCATTTTTTTTGGGTCTGTAAAATCTTTATTTGTCTGGTCAATTAAGCTTAATTGTTGTGTTAGTTCTTTTTTATACTTACCAATTTTGTAACCAATTTGTTGATTAGTAGCACCTAAACCCATTTTTACAACCATTTCATCAGAATAATTATGTATTTTATTTTGTAATTCAGCTCTCAAAGCGGCGGTTTGTTCTTGCAAAACCTTGACATAAATTTGCAATCTTTCTTCTGCAATATCTGACAAACCATCTTTCATTTGATTATATTCTATTTGCAAACGCAACAATTCATACAAATTTTTATCATTGTATGCCACTGTAATTCGTTTCATAATTTCATTTTTTTGCTCTCTTTTTTCTTCGTCAGGTTCTTTATCGGGGTGCAATTCTTTTGCTAAATCAGTATAAATAGCCCTTAAAGATTTATTTTTTAATTCTTCCTCGACTTGTTTTTTGAGTGCATTTTCAAGTTGTTTGCTTGTTTTTTTCTTATTTTTATTTCTTTCTTCTTTGATTTTTTCTTGCTTTTCTTTCATTTTTTCCTCTTGTCCCAAAAAATCGGCAAGAAAATCTTCATCATTCATTGTAGAATAATCAGGTACATTATCAGCGTTAAAATGATTACGCAACATTTCTTCTGCGTGCATTTTCATCATTCTTTTTTCTTCTTCAACTTCTTCTTCAAAGGTCATTTCATTGTATTGATCATAAATTTTTATCAAATCTTTTTGTCCATATTTTGAAATAAGATCCTGACATTCTGCACAAATAATATCAATCGCTTCTTCTGCTTCTTTTTTACTTAATTTATAATATTTAAGTCCATCGACTAACTTGTGGATATAAATTTTTCTTTTTTCAACAAATTCTTTCTCAAGAGGACTAATTTCTTTGTCTATTTTTGTTCTGATATAAACAGCACTTTTATCTACATTCAACAATTCCTCACGCAAAACATTGATTTTTTCTACGTAATTGTTGAAGCTAATTTGTAATTTAGAAAGCGTTTTTTTGTCTGCTTTACCAATTATCAAATCATTGTTAGTAAGTTCATCAGTTGAATTTGTAATGGGTTGTGTTTTAGTATTTTTCATCAGAGAATCAATTTAATTTATAAGTATATGCAAAGGTACTTTTTTAGATTCATATTTTAAAATATTTAATCAAAAAAAAGTTTTATTTGATAATAAACATTCAATATTTTATTTCAAAAGATTAAATTTAAGAATGTATATAATAAAAACAAAATATTTATCTTTTATTTAATTTGTAATTATTAAAATAGCCACAATTCATTGAAAATCACTAAATTATGACTATTTTTTTGGATATATTGTTGCAAAAGTTTATTTTTGTAATCTCAAAAAAACAAAAAAACATTACAACAATGAAATGCAAAGATACAAATAATAAAAAACTATTACAACAAATAACAAAAAATTATTTTTTAGGAAAAT
>RDZP01000055.1 GCA_004294005.1 Cytophagia bacterium | reverse complement strand
CTGTCAAAAAAAAGAAAAATCCTGAAAACCCTGAAATCCTGTCAAAAAAAAGAAAAATCCTGAAAACCCTGAAATCCTGTCAAAAAAAAGAAAAATCCTATCAAAAATTCCTTTTTTTAATTAAATTTACTAACTTTGCAATTAAGTTATAAAACATTAAAAATAAATTAATTGTAATGAATATCCAACCAAGAAATAAGTTAGAAACCACATTTAGTTTAACCTCAATGACTGATATTATTTTTCAGTTATTGATATTTTTTATGCTTACTTCTTCTTTTATCAATCCTGCAGTTTTGCCTATCAATCTACCCTCGAGCAAAGCCTCCACAACCATCACGCCCAAAGTACAAATTATGATTACCAAAGAAAAAAAATATTTTGTCAATGATGAATTAGTAACAAAAGAAAAATTAGAAGAAAAAATAAAAACAGCCCTTAGAAATGCCTCTGAACCTATTATAGTGTTAAATGTAGATAAAAGTGTGCCTACTGAATATTTTGTATATGCAGCCTCTATCGCTACCAAACTTGATGCAAAAATATCCATTGCTACCAACCCTGATGGGCAATAAAATAAAACATTTCAAAAGTTGATACCTTATTTTTAAAATCTTTCTATTCATATCTTATTAAAACAATAAAAAAATAACTAACTTTGCACAAAAAAATAAAAATTTTAAAATAGAAGAAAAATTTATGTATCCTTTTCAAGTATTATACGAAGATAATCACTTGCTTATCGTCAACAAAAGAGCAGGTTTGCTCACGCAAGGTGATGAAACACGCGACAAAACCTTAGCAGATTATGCAAAAGAATATATCAAAGAAAAATACGAAAAACCCGGAGACGTATTTTTAGGCATTCCTCACCGATTGGATAGACCAGTAAGCGGATTGATAATTTTAGCACGTACCTCAAAAGGATTAGAGAGAATGACGGAACTTTTTAGAGAACGAAAAATTCAAAAAACATATTGGGCAATCGTAAAAAGAAAACCAAAAGAAGAAAAAGGAAAATTAACACATTGGCTTATCAAAGATGAAAAAAGAAACTTTGTTACTGCCTATGATTATCCACAAGAAAACGCACTCAAAGCCGAACTTAATTACAGAGTCTTAGGCGAATTGAACGACCATTTTTTGATAGAAGTAAATCCAATTACAGGTCGTCCACATCAAATTAGAGTACAATTAGCCTCTATGGGCTGTCCAATTAGAGGTGATATAAAATACGGTTTTTCAAAACCTAACTTAGATGCAAGCATCAATCTACATTCAAGACGAGCTTATTTTATTCACCCTGTTAAAAAAGAACCTATTTTGGTAAAAGCAGGTCTGCCCGAAAGTGATTTTTGGGAGCAATTTTTAGTATTGGATAATGAAGAAGTCGATGACAAAATGTTAGATTTTTTATACTAATTTCAAAAAAAATCATACCTTAATAAAAACAATAAAAACAATTTTTTTAAACATAAAATGGCTTCAATAGAAGTAAAAGGTGGCAATAAACTCAAAGGAGAAATTACACCACAAGGAGCAAAAAACGAAGCACTACAAATTTTGTGTGCCGTTTTATTAACAGAAGAACCTGTCATTATTCATAATATTCCTACTATTAGAGATGTGAATAAACTCATCGAATTATTAGAAGATTTGGGCGTAAGAACGACTTTTTTGAAAGAAGGTTCTTATCGTTTCGAAGCAAAAAATATTGATTTAGATTATTTAGTCAGTGATGTATTCTTAAAAAAAGGAGCTGCTTTGCGTGGCTCAGTAATGATTTTAGGACCTCTTTTAGGACGATTTGGAAAAAGTAGAATACCAAGACCTGGTGGCGACAAAATAGGGCGAAGAAGATTAGATACACATTTTTGGGGATTGGCTGAATTAGGAGCAAAATTTAATTATGATGCTGAAAAAGATATTTATGACATAGAAGCAAGTAATTTACAAGGAAAATATATTCTCCTTGATGAGGCTTCTGTAACAGGAACTGCCAATATTGTTATGGGTGCAGTATTAGCAAAAGGAACTACCACTATTTACAATGCTGCCTGCGAACCATATATCCAACAATTATGTAAAATGTTGAATAGAATGGGTGCAAAAATAACAGGTATCGCTTCTAATTTATTGACCATTGAAGGCGTAACACAATTAGGAGGAACAGAACACACAATGCTCCCTGATATGATTGAAATTGGTAGCTTTATTGGCTTGGCTGCGATGACAGGCTCAGAAATTACTATCAAAAATGCAGGACTTGAACATTTAGGCATTATTCCAAAAGTATTTTCTCGATTAGGAATACAAATGGAATTGAGAGGTGATGATATTTATATTCCTGCTCAAGACCATTATGAAATTGATACTTTTATTGATGGCTCCATTCTTACTGTGGCAGATTCACCTTGGCCTGGTTTTACACCTGATTTATTAAGTATTGTATTGGTAACAGCCATTCAAGCACGTGGAACAGTGTTAATTCATCAAAAAATGTTCGAAAGTCGTTTGTTTTTTGTAGATAAATTGATTGATATGGGTGCAAAAATTATTCTTTGCGACCCACATCGTGCCAATGTAATTGGTTTGGATAAACAAATTATGCTCAAAGGTATTCGTATGTCCTCACCTGATATTCGTGCAGGAGTGTCCTTATTGATTGCTGCTCTATCAGCCAATGGCACAAGTATTATTGATAATGCTGAACAAATTGACAGAGGTTATCAGTTCATTGATAAAAGATTGAACGCTTTAGGGGCTGAAATTAGAAGGCTTTAAAGAATAGAAAATTAATATCACAATTTTTAATGGTTTTTAAATGACCGTTTTTGTCTTTTTGAATAGATTGAAATATATTATTGATAATGAATATTTTATCAAACTCAATAAAGACAAAAACGAATCATTGAATACAAAAATAGTTTAATATTCTACCAAAACTCTATCCAGATTTTGGCCTTGCAAAGTTGGTTTTTGCTCCACACCTCTATATCTACGTGCATAATAAGGTACGCCTTCTGCCTCATCAGTCGCAAATTGATAGATTTCTCTCAAAGTCAATTTGTTATCTTTGTTCAAATCAGCGGCTTTGGTTTGAATAGCCTTCAAAAAGAAATAAGTAAACATTCCATGCGATTTTTCATTGTACCAACAAGATACCTCTTCCAAGCCACACGAAGCCAATAATGCCCCTGATTGAATATCAGTAACGCCTTTTGCTTTGATAACAATAGGAGAAATATTTTCATAAATATCAATACCTGAAAAACAAGCATCTATAGCAATTGTAACACTTTTTGCTCTTACCTTTCCAATATTTTCATAAAAAATATCAACAGGAAAACCTAATAACTCAATGTATTGAGGATCACAATCAACAGGAATAAAATAGCCTTTTTTATCTTTCAAACTTGGCGCACCATGTCCCGAATAAAAGACAAATAAATCACTTTTGGCAGGTTTTATCATACCATATAACTTACCTTTTGGATTATTTTTTTCACCAAAAACAAGTTTAAAATCGCCATAATTGGCATCTTCAATATACAATATATTTTCTTCTTGGAAACCCATTGTTTCTATCAAATATTTTTTCATAATTTTAGCATCATGTACACCAAAATTAACCTTTTTTGTTTTTTGATAATTAGTATTTCCTATCACGACAGCAACACTATTCTGATTATTAGTAACTGTTTTTGGCAAATTAGTATCTACATCAGAAGACTTTATTGCGTTTTGTTCAATTTTTTTTTCTAATGATACACGATTATTATCAGTTTGAGTATTATTATTACTTTCATTTTGTTTTTCAACAACATTTTTGGTAATATTTTCTGGTTTAATTATTTTTTCTGGTGTAGAATTAGGTACTACTTTTTTATATAGTTGATATGATTTCAAAAAACTCATATCATTATTTCTATAGGTATGTATTTTTTTATTTTCATCAATTATATCTATACTTACAATACAAATTTGGTCTTTTTCATCAATACTGTATGCTGGGTTTTGATAAGTACAAGTAGCAAAATTAAAGTTCTTTGCTTCCTGTAAAGGAACTTTAAAACTAATTTTTCTAAAATTATCAAAAGTTACTTCAAAACTTTCATTATCAGCATCATAAGATTGTTTTAGTTTTTTCCAATTGGGAGAAAAAGTACTAAAATTTTCTACCATATAAAGTTTTATTAAAGAATCTGTTTTGGTTTGTATCGTTTCTTCTTTTATTCTACTTAAATAATCATTGGTTTTTTCGAAGATTCCTTTTTCATACCATTTTCCTAAAAAACTCTGAATAAATTGCTCTACAATTTCTTTTATGACACCTCCATTGGTAGTATATATAAAAATATTACCTGTTTTTCCACCTGCTAACAATAAATTTCCATTTTTACTACCCACCACCACTTTGCATTCTTCAGGTAAAGATAACGAAGATGTAATTTTCAAGTCTGTAAGGTCAAAATAAAGAATCTGTGAATAATTCAATGTCAAAACTGCTGAATAAGAAACAGGATTTAAAAAAGCACCAGTGATAGAAGAATAATGTAATTTACAATGTTTTGTCTTTGAAGGATTAGGTAAATGCCATAAAAATAAATTATTGTCATCAGTCGAGATTGCCCACTCCTCTTTGCTGTCAAGTGCTAAATCTGGAGTGAAGGTTTTATGTACTTAGTAATGTGTCATAATTTCATAGCCTTCCAAATAATTCCAAAATCTAATTGCACCCTCAGCTGTAGCAATCAACATTTGTGGTTTCGTTTTACAAATCTCAAAATATTTAATTTTGCCAAGTAATCTGTCTGAATACACAATCTGACTACTTTTAAAATCCCATTTAAAATATCTATGTCCTCCATGATGTCCAATAATTTCGTTAGGAAGCATCGAAAAATCTGCTTGCATAACCATTTCTTTTGTATTAAAATGATTGAGTTCTGCTTTAGTATCAAAATCAAAAATTCTTATAAATCCGTCAAGACTTGTGGAGAGTATTTTTTTCTCATCAGCACTAAATTTAAGTGATGAAATGGCTCTTGAATGCACTTTGAACTCGTGAATTTCTTGTTTTCTGACAATGTCCCATATTTTTATTACGCCAAGTGCATCACCTGAGAGAAGATACTTTCCCGTCAAACTTATTGTAAGTACTGTAATCTCACTCTTGTGTCCTGAGAGTTTAGTTATAAGTGTATGTGTAGCAATTTCCTTTTTTTGCTCAACACCAATTTGGGAATAGAGACCAAAGGGAAATAAAAATAAAAATAAAAAATGTAATTTAAGCATAAGAAAGTTTAAAAAAATACTTAGTAATAAGTTTTACTACTTATTCTTTTGGAAATTATTACAAAATTAAAAAAAAATTAAAAAAAAATTAACTTTTTGAAAACAAAAATTAAAGTTACTAAGTTATATAGGTGTTACTATCAATAGAACGTAATTAAAATAAATGATAGTTTAGGTAGGATACAAATAACCCCAAAATGCTTGTTTTGGGGAATATTTTTTTATAGTAATTGTACTTTTTATCTGATATAAATACTCATTTAATTCATTATTTTTTTCAAATAATTAAGAATTAAAAAAACTTTGGTACAACAAAAAAACAACACCAATAAACATACTCACAATTAAAATTTGCAGTGTAAATTGCCAATTCTTTCTAAAATTATCATCTAAAAAATTTCTACTTTCCTGATTAATTCGTGCATAAAAATCTTTTTGTGTGGTAGAAATAGCCTTATCTTGCCAATTTATACCTGACACTTCCCACGTACATTTTGGTTTAAGTGTATCATATTTTAATTTTTTTGAGTTAAAATAAATCCACTGAAAATGGTCTTCAAAGTAATATTTTCCTGCTTGTTTTGGTAGTACATTGTATTCAAATGTAACATTTCCACTTACCTTTCCCTGCCCCTTGATGATATATTGTTGTAAAGTAGGTGGATAAAATTCAAGCCCCTTAGGTGCATAAAGATTAGGTTCTGAAAAAGCAGTTAGATTTCCTTCCCCTGATATTCTAAAATAATATTTTGCATTCTGACCTGTTTGTGCTTTGTATTCATAATAATCTTCTGTTATTACAAATTCGCCTACTGCTACACGTTCACGCAAAGGATGTGGAGGCAATTCTTTTACTTTGACCGTTTTTGGTAACGAAGTAAATATTTTTTCGATTCTTTTGGCTGGATTATCAAAATTATTTTTTTCATCTTCGCTTTCATTGGTTGCTATCTTATTTTTTGTCCAAACTTTAATGTTTAGGGCAGGAAAATAAAAGCTATTTTTATTGAGTGGAAAATAAACGCCTTCAAAAATTTTTCGTTGTTCGTATTCTCTTCCATTCACAAAAACCGTAGTAGCTTGGATAGTAGTAATATCAAAATTTTCTTCCCAAGCATTGGCAGGTTTAAGTTGTTTGGCAATATTTTCTAATTGTTTTTCTAACTCAATAAATTTCATTGGAGCAGAATTTTCTTTGGAAATATACAATGCTAAATATAAATAAACGCTTTCACCTACGAATATTTCATTTTTATCTGTATTTAACCCCAAAAAAGCATCAGCGTTTACATTGTATTCTGTATTTTTTATTTCTTCTTCTTCTAAATCCTCCAAATCAGGTTTTTTTTTATCTTTTGCGCCCACGATAATTGTATAACTTTCTGATTTTTTTGTAAAATCATTAATATTCATTTGAAAAGAAGGTAACAAAAAATTTCCTTTTGTTTTTGGGTGATATTGTTGAATGACAATATATTTTTTAGTACCTTCACCTGTTCCGTCTCCAATTTCTGCTTTTTGAATATTTTTCAGTTTTTTGAAGCCGTTGATTTCAGGAAAAGCACTATATGTCTTAATAGGCTCTCCTACACTCTCGATTTGAATGGAGAAAGGCTCATTAAGGGCGATTCTTATTTTGCTAATTTCGATATTGACTTGTGCAAATAAAAAATTATTAGCAAAAAAAATTAAAAAAAGTAAAAAAAATTTGCACATATCAAAATAATTTCTTAGTTTTGTCCTAAATAATCTTAGATAAGTTTAATTTTGTTAATGAAATTTAAACCAATTCTAAAATATAATACCTTTTAAAAAAACAATTTTTATAAAAAAAATATGCTTGAATACGTAAAGATGATTTTAGAAAAAGTCAGTTTTGACTTGGTGGTGTTTGAAAAAGAGTTAAGAAAATCAATTCATTCTTATCTCCCTTCGGCTGACGAAATAGAAAGCCTGCGTCAATGGTGTTACAACAAATTCGATTCCTCAGAGCATTTACGCATTATGAAGGTCTGTTTTAGTGCATAGATTTTAGTTATTGTTTACATTTCATTTAAAGATTACTCCAAAAAAGTAATCTTTTTTTATGCTTGCAAAAGTAATCTTTTTAATTCATAATTCATAATTAATCATCTAAAATTGAGTATAATTATCCTTCAATTTCATAAACCACTTTGATATAAATATCTTTACTATCGATTTCACATTCACCAATTTTGATTTTTTCATTAATATTTGCTACAATATGCATCAACCAATCATTGTTTTCTGTACGTGTATAAATAATAATTTCAAATTTTTCGCTATCAATCATTATATATTGTTGTAAACTTTGAAGCGTACAATAACAATTTAGTTTTTCAGTTTTATCAAATAATTTTGTACTTTCTGATAATACTTCTATGACAATACTCGGATTTAACAAAACATCTAAACCTTGTTTCTTATTTTCATCAAGCATTATTTCATCACAAACAATAGTAATATCAGGATACACATATTTTTTACAAGCAGGCAATTTCAAAAGCATATCACTTGGCAAAACTTCGCATTTTTTATTTTTCAGACAATTGTACAACTCTCCTATCAAATTACTCACAATTCTGTTATGATTGAGTGTTGCGCCCGCCATCATTATCACTTCTCCATTGTGGTATTCACTTTTAAAGTTCGCTTTTGCTTCATTTATCAAATATTGTTCTTCTGAAATAATTTGATTTTTTTCAATAGTAGTAAACATATTTTGTTCAATGTATAAAATTATATTTATTTCGTATTAAAAACGTAAATATAATCATAAAATTTTATACAACTTAAAAAACTAAACAAATAATATGCTTTTAAGTCAATTTTACGCCCTCGTTTGTGTCCCACAAGCGAATGTTGCAACAAATGAGTCTTATACCAACGACGACTGCTTGTGGGACACAAGGAAGGGCAATTGGTTGTGTAAATACATATTTTTCTTAAAATTTCAAACATATACAAAATTTTTACACTAACTAAATTTCTGTATAAACTTTAGTAGAACCAATTTATTTTAATAGCAAACATCAATTTTTATTACTTATTTTTTCTTTTTGGTAGGAATATTGTTTTGTGATTAGTGATGACTTTACAAAGAAAATAAATAATTAAAAAATATGTCTATAACATTAGTAGAGGAAAAAAATAATTCAGATATAAAAGAAGAGTCAACAAAACAATTGAAGGAAAATAAACAAATTCCTACTAAAAATAAAAAACTATATTTTACTTTAGCAAGAGAATTTGTAAAGAAAAAAAATTGGCAATATAAACTTTATTTAGTTTTATATCATTCAAAAGTTTTTTCAGGTATTTTATTGGCTTTGATTTTTTTGAGCTCAATGGCTGTTGTTTTGCAAACTGTTGATGAATTACACGCTAAATACAGCATTCAATTTCGTTTTGCAGAATCATTTATTACGATTTTATTTACCATAGAATATATTTTGAGGTGCATTGCTACACCTCATTTCAAAAGATATATGTTTAGTAAAATGGGTTATGTTGATTTTTTAGCCCTTTTACCTTTCTATTTTGATATGTTAGGTATTTTTAACGTCAATTTTTTATTAGTAATGCGATTGATTCGTCTGTTTAGATTGGTAAGAGTTTTTGATTTGTTAGAATATTCTTTGTATCACAGAGAATTGATGGTTTTAACGCAGGCACTTAGAAATAGCAGACGTAAAATTTCTCTTTTTATTATTTCTATTTTGATTTCTGTAACTTTATTGGGTACAATTATGTATTTAGTAGAAGGCAAAGAAAATGGATTTGTGAGTATTCCAAAAGGAATTTATTGGGCAGTTGTTACTATTTCTACTGTGGGTTATGGTGATGTAACACCAAAGACACTACCTGGTCAGATGATTGCTTCTGCATTAATGTTGTTAGGCTTTAGTACTATTGTTGTATTTACGAGTATTGTTGGTGCTGAAATTTATAATCAAGGAAATGATAAAAAGAAAATCATAGTTGATAAAGAATGTTTGGATTGTGGACTTGATGAGCATGACAATGACGCTCATTATTGTAAACAATGTGGAGGAAGATTGTGGGACGCATAATCATTCAAAATTGATACAATAAAAATGAATTGATTTGAATTGATTTTTGTTGAGTAAAATAAGACCTAAAATCAATAAAAAAAATATGTTTATTATTATTTATAGTCGTTATATTCCTTATGATGGAATGACTATTTTTCCTTTTATTATTTTAAAAGAAAAAGGACTCGAAAAAAATGAAGTCCTTATGAATCATGAGAAAATTCATATTCAACAACAAATAGAAATGCTTATTATTCCTTTTTATATTTTGTATGGATTAGATTATTTGCGAAAATATATCAAATATAAAAACCATGATGACGCTTATTTTAATATTGTGTTTGAAAGAGAAGCATACCAAAATGAACAAGATTTGACTTATTTAAAAAAAAGAAAATTTTGGAATTGGAGAATTTTTTTTAAGTGAATAAAAGTGGTTTTAAAACCACTTTTATTTTAGTTTTATTCGTTATAAAAAATATTAAAGCCTTGAGAGGAACATTTGCCCACTCAAAACAATTACAATAAAAGAAAAAATAAGTGTAATAGTATATTTTCTTTTCTCACCTAATAAATAAACCAACAAGGAAGAAATACCCAAATAAAATACTAATGCAGTGATTTGTCCCAATTCAATACCAAGATTAAAAGCAAATAATTTCATTGTCATTCCCTCATTATTCAAAGCAAACATACTTTTTAATAAATTTGAAAAAGCAAAGCCATGAATAAATCCGAAAATTAAGGCTATAAAATATCTTACTTTAAAAGTGTTAGTGGCATTTGGATTATCAAAAAAATTATAAACAGCAGTGAAAATAATCGTCAACGGAATTAACATCTCCACGATTTTAGTTGGAAAAACCAAAATATCAAATACGGAAAGTGCCAAAGTAATCGAGTGTCCAATCGTAAAAGCAGTAATCAAAATCAAAAGTGTTTTCCAATTTTTCCAACTATACAAAATACTCAAAACCGCTACAAATAACAAATGGTCTAAGGCATCAACCGCGATAATATGTTGATAACCTATTTGAAAACACGCTTGAAATTCAGTCATTTTTTTACTAATTATTCCCTTTTAATTTAGATAAAGCAGCCCAACGTGGGTCAATTTCCTCTTCTTTTTCATCTTCATCTTTACCATTATCAGAAGAATAAACTAAAAAACTATCTTGTTCATCATCTTCGTTAGTATTTTCATCTCTAAAACGTGGGTGTAGTTTTTTTGTAGGTAATGCCAAACCAATGAGTTCATAAATAATTTCTTCAAAATTAATTTCATGTGCTTCACGTGGGATAATTTCTAATCCAATGTCTTGAATTTCCGCTTTCTCTCCAAATTTATAAATCATTTTTTCTACTACATCTAATTCCTCCTCAAATTCATCTAAACTTCTATCACAAACCAAAGTTAGAACTCCCTTCAATTCTATAGTAGTTTGAATCATTATTTCAGATTTTTGTAAAGTAAGAATAATATCAATTGTACCATTAGGAATACTATCCTCAAAATAAGTTTTGAAAAATTTATCAGAAAGACGATATTTATACTGATAAGATTGATTTTTGAGTCCCGTAATTGGGATACGTAGTGAGTTAATTTTTTCCATATTTTTTTATTATTTTTAACGTAATTTATGTTTGTTTTGTTTCTTTTTCAAAAAAAATCATATTAAAAAAATCATAACAACAAAAAACAAAGCGTATTTCAAAAAAATACTTGAAAAATATTATCATTATTACAAAAAAATTACATTATCAATTCCCATTTAAAAACTTTTTTTTCCTAATTTGATTTTTTATTTCATTTTATAAAATAATAAATTATTGATTAAAATATTGATAATCAATTATTTATATTTGATATGAAAAAATAGCACAATATTTGATGAGGTTATGTGCGTTATATTTATCGTTTACTTTTTACGTAAAACTTACATATACATCAAAATAAAGTCATAATCTTAACAACAATGAAAAAGTATTTTTTGGTTTATTGTTTAATTGCCATACATTTTGTGTTTAATTATAATTACTTATCAGCACAAACTACAAACATCAGTGGACAGATTAATAGTTTTGCAAGAGTAACTGCTATCACAACTAATACAATTACGATTGATAATGTAAGTTTAGCAACAAGCCCTGCAGGAGCAACTGTAACTTCTGAATTTGGTAATAACAAAAAAATTATGATTGTTCAAATGAAGGGGGCATCTATTAGTACTGCCAATGATGTTAATTTTGGTAATTTAACTGCTTTGGATAATGCAGGAAATTATGAACTTATTACTATTCAAAACATTGTAGGAAGTTCAGCACCCTATACAATTACATTCAAATCTAACTTTTTAAGAGGATATACTGTTGCTGGAAATGTGCAAATCGTTTCTGTACCAGAATATACAAACGCAAATGTCAATGGAGATATTACTACTATCAACTGGGACGCAACACTTGGACGTGGTGGAGTAATTAGTTTCGAAGTAAAAAATACATTGACTATTGGAGCAAGCATTGATGCAAGTGGTAGAGGATTTGCAGGTGGACTAATCAATGTAAATAATGGCGGTGGAAATCTTAATTCTTTGAGCTATAGAGTTGCTGCAACAGATAATTCATGCGGTACACAATATCAGGCAGGAAAAGGAGAAGGAATCGCTGATTATGCTTTTAATTCAATCCCAGGAATGAGTTTTGGACGTGGGAAAATAGTGAATGGTGGTGGTGGTGGTAACGAACACAACGGTGGTGGTGGTGGTGGAAGTAATTTTAGTATGGGTGGTGATGGTGGTGCAGGCTGGAACGGCGCGGGTACGTGTTCAGGAGGTACAGCAACAGGTGCAGGATTAAAAGGAATAGCCTTGAGTTATACAACATCAGTCAATAAAATATTTTTAGGTGGTGGTGCTGGTGCTGGGCAACAAAATAACAATGTAGCCACTCCAGGAACAGCAGGAGGTGGTATTATTTTAGTACGTGCAGGTATATTGACTGTCAATACAGGAAGTCCAGCAACAAGAGGTTTTTATGCCAATGGTACTAATAATGTACAAACAGGAGGCAACGATGGCGGCGGCGGTGGTGGTGGCGGTGGTACTGTTATTTTAGATGTATTAACTTATAATCTAACAGCAACTTTGAATGTAAGTGCCAATGGTGGTAATGGAAGCAATGTCAATGATGGTACAACCCATGGTGGTGGTGGTGGTGGTGGAATAGGTCCAATTTTATTAAAAAACCCTGTACCTGCTGCTCAAGTTGCTAATGCTAATTTTGTAAGCACTGCTGGTGTTGGTGGTCTTAATTGCAGTTCTTGTCCGCGTACCGAAAATGGTGGTGCAAGTCCTACTGGTTCTTCTGTTATAACAGGTTGGAATGTGCCTGGTGATATTACTGCATTGCCTATTTCTTTGGGTAGTTTTAAGGCTTATTGGGACGCAAATGAAGTAAAAATAGACTGGACAACAATTAGTGAAATCAATGTGAATTATTTTGAAATTGAACGTGCTGATGCTTCTATGCGAAATATAAAAGTAGTTGCTCAAAAACAAGCAACAGGATTTAGCGCAACCCCTATTAATTATACCGCAAAAGATGAATTACCTCTTTCAAGTCTGGCTTATTACAGATTAAAATCAGTAGATAATGATGGAAGTATTCAATATTCAAATTGGGTGGCTGTAAAAAATTCACAAAAATTACAAGTGAAGATATATCCAAACCCTGCACAAGATTATGTAGTAATAGAAGGTGACGAAAGTTTAGACAAGGCAAAAGTTGTCCTTTTATCAATCGAAGGACAAATTATAAAAGAAACTGATTTTTCAAAGGCAGTTACTTTACAACTTAATGAATTACCAAAAGGTCTTTACATTTTGAAAATAATAGGAAAAATGCAAATTTCGCATCACAAAATTATAGTAGAATAATCGTAATGAGGTTAAAAAATTAAAAACGTCTTTTTTCTGAAAAGACGTTTTTTTTGTTTTATAGACAATAAAGTAATTTAATCTATCGATAATTGAAAATAAATGAGTTTAAAATATTTTTTTATTCTAAAAAAAAACATAAATTTACAAAATTAACTTAATAAAGATGAACTGTATTTTATGCTTTCAAACTTGTATTAATTAAAATCAAATAAAAACAATGCAAAAAGTATTTCAATATTATCTACAACAAGGAATTGTTTGGAAGATAATACCTGACAATGAAAACACAAATCAAATTTTAGTGGAGATAAGACAACAAGTATTATGGCAAACGCAATTTTTATTCATTGATGTCAAAAAAAATATTTTCTTCGAATTTCAATTACCTGAAAATTGGTGGATAAGCCCTGTGCTTTTATCTAATAACAAAGCCTATTTTTATTTTTATGCCAATAGTGAAAAACCTATCCCTACTGAACTTTGGGTTTTTGATTTGTTAGAAAAAAAAATTATCACACAAAGCAATGATATAGAAATTGATGCTAATATCACAGAAAAAAAAATTGATTGGTATCAAAATATTAATTATTATGAAGAAAACGAAGAGTATTTCGAAACATTATCAAAATTTATCAAAATGAAAAACAATGAAAAAAACATCAATGTTATTAAAAACATTGGTTATATAGAAAATAATGATAATTTAATTATTAATTTTTTTTCAAAAAAAGAAAATATCTTACACGAAAATTTATGGATAACAGATAAAAAAGGAAATATTATCTATGAAGAAAAAAATAGTATCAATGAAAATTTTTATATCGGAGAAAGAATCTATATGTTAGAAAAAAAATTATTATACTTAAAACAAAAAACTGAAATTTTAATTTACCAACTATAAACAACAATTATAAATGAAAAATAAAATATAATTTTTGATATGAAATTAAAAATGTAAAAAAATAAGTAATTATATTTTTTCAATATAAATAATTGATAATGAACTATTTATATTGGAAAAATATTTTTTTTATACTATAATTTTTTAGTCTATCATTAAAATAATTATACTTTTTCAAAAAAAAATTATTTTTATTTGGAAAATTGAAAAAATATCTCTATTATTGTACGAATTTTTTAAGAAAAGAAGTTTTGTAAAGAAGAAAAAGCATTGTGGGGAATTGAAATGATAGATTTAATCAATCATAAAAACTTCTTGTATTATTCAGCAATTAAAAATCAATTTTATTGATTTTGTCTATATTTTATATAATTTTTTTATTGTTTTGATAAAATAAAATAAAATTTATTAGCTTTTGCTAATTCGTTTTATCTAAAAACACATCATTGATAATATTTATTTCATATTTTTATTCTTATTGCTAATAAGAATAAAAATTCATATAACTTCGACAAACTTAAAATTATTTTTTGCTGCTATTACAAGCAAATTTTATGTTATCTTTGATATTTTCATCAAAAAATATAACTATAATTCCTTTCAACATTTATCATTTACCATCTTCTTTGTATATTTTTATTATTATCAACAAAAACATTATATTTTTTATAAGAAGATGGAATTTCTAATATATATTTTAATGCTCATCATAGGCGCAGCCGTTGGCATGATGCTTGACCGTTCTCTGCTCAAAAAAGGCTTAGACAAACAACGAAAAGAGAGCGAAGAAAAAGCTACTTTTATTATCAAAGACGCAAAATCAAAAGCAGAAAGTGCTGAAAGAGATGCTGAAACCAAAAAAAATGAAAAAATGTTAGAAGCAAAAGAAAAATTTTTGAAATTACGTTCCGAATTCGACATCGAAATGAATCAAAAAAAACAAATCTTTGCTAACAACGAGAACAAACTCAAACAATTACAACAAAACGTTAATAAACAACAAGAACAAATCAAAAAACGTGAAGAAGAAATTGATAAAATAAAAGAAAGTTTGCTCGAACAAGCCGAAATTATTACAAGAAAAAAAGAAGAAGCAGAAAAAATGCGCCTCTCACAAGTCGCTAATTTAGAAAAAATTGCTAATCTTACCGCCGAAGAAGCACGAAAACAACTCACTGAAGCACTCAAAGAAGAAGCACAAGTAAAAGCAAATGCCGTTGCAAAAGAATTATTAGATACAGCAAAATTAAATGCAACCAAACAAGCAAAGAAAATTATTATAGAAACAATTCAACGCACTGCAAGCGAACACGCTATTGAAAATTGTGTATCTGTTTTTAATATCGAAAGTGATGAAATAAAAGGAAAAATTATTGGACGTGAAGGAAGAAATATCAGAGCATTAGAAGCAGCAACAGGCGTAGAAATTATTGTAGATGATACTCCCGAAGCAATTATTATTTCAGGTTTTGACCCTGTAAGAAGGGAAATTGCAAGACTTTCTTTACAAAAATTAGTATCTGACGGGCGTATTCACCCTGCAAGAATTGAGGAAATTGTACAAAAAACAACCAAAGCGATGGACGAAGAAATCATCGAAATTGGAGAAAGAACAGCCATTGATTTGGGAATACATGGTTTGCACCCCGAATTGATTAGAATGGTTGGTAGAATGCGTTATCGTTCTTCTTATGGACAAAATTTATTGCAACACTCAAGAGAAGTAGCCAAATTATGTGCAACGATGGCAGCCGAATTAGGTTTGAATGTAAAATTAGCAAAAAGAGCAGGACTTCTACACGATATAGGAAAGGTTTGGCACGAAGAGCCTGATTTACCACACGCTATTTTAGGTATGCAATTAGCACAAAAATACAAAGAAAATCCTGAAGTTTGTAACGCGATAGGTGCGCACCACGACGAAATCGAAATGACCTCTACTATTTCTCCTTTGATTCAGGCTTGCGATGCTATTTCAGGTTCACGACCAGGTGCAAGACGCGAGATGATGGAATCTTATATCAAAAGACTTAAAGAATTAGAAGAATTGGCAGTTTCTTTTGATGGTGTAAATAAATGTTACGCTATTCAAGCAGGACGCGAATTAAGAGTAATTGTTGATGCTGACCACGTAAGTGATGAAAAAGCAAGTAGTATTTCTTTTGATATTGCTAATAAAATAGAAAAAGATATGCAATATCCAGGACAAATCAAAGTTACGGTAATCCGCGAGATGAGAGCAGTTCATTATGCAAAATAAAACTTAGAATTATTATTTTTTGGTGTAAATAAAAAATATTTATACCAAAAAAATAATTTTGGGCGATTACGGGCTATCGTGCAAAGCACAGAGACAAAAAGAGAGAAAAAACTTCGGAAACCTTGTTTTTTCTCTCTTTTTGTCTCTGCAATACTGCGTCTATCCCTATCGCGAGATACAAAAAATATTTATACCAAAAAAACTACGATAATAAATCAGCCAATTGTCTTATTTCAGCCGTTGGCAATGCTCTATCATATAAAATACGATAAACAGCATCAACGATGGGCATCTTTACTTGATAATTTTTATTAATTTCATAAATACACTTCACTGCATAATAACCTTCTGCAATCATATTCATTTCCATTTGTGCTGATTTAACACTATAACCTCGTCCAATCATATTACCAAAAGTTCGATTACGACTGAATTGAGAATAAGCCGTTACTAATAAATCGCCTAAATAAGCAGAAGCATTCAGGTTTCGAGGTTGTGGTGCCAAATTATCCACAAAACGTTCGATTTCAGCCATTGAGTTAGTAACCAAAACCGCTTGAAAATTATCACCATAATTTAATCCATGACAAATACCACAGGCCAAAGCAATTATATTTTTGATGACCGCAGCATATTCAACGCCAAATAAATCATCATTGATAAAAGTTTTGATAAAACGACAAGCCAATAATTGAGCAATTTTTTGAGCAGTTTCAAGATTAGAAGACGAAATAGTGAGATAAGATTGTTTTTCTAATGCCACTTCTTCAGCGTGGCAAGGACCTGCTACAACTCCAATTTTTTCTCTTGATACTTGATAATTTTTTTCTAACAATTCGGTTACAAGCCAATTTTTTTCGGGAATAATTCCTTTTACAGCGGAAATAATTATTTTTCCTTTAAAATCTTCTGCACTCAAAGGACTTAAAGCATCTTCGACAAAAGCAGCAGGAACAACAATAAGAATAAAAGTAGCATTTTTTATGGCATCTTTCAAATCAGAAGTTGCTTTTACTTTGCGTTTATTAACAGTTACTCCGCTCAAATAAGCAGGATTATGATGATATTTTTGAATGTGTTTGACGGCTTGTTTGTCGCGCATCCACCAATGAATCATTGTATTGTTTTCAGCCAACATTTTTACCAAAGCGGTAGCCCAGCTACCACCTCCAATGACTGCAATATCAATAGTAGGTTGATTAGTTTTACGTTTTTTTCGGCGTAATCTAATATTTTTGAGAAAATTTGTCAATTTGAATCTAAAAAAATATTGTTATAATTGCAAAATTATAATTTTTTTTGGATAATTTTAATAGTTTTTTGTTTTTTTTATGGAATTAGTGAAAAAAAACAATATTTACCAACTATTACTCTTTTATTTCATTTTTTGGTAATGCTATACTTGTAATGTTTTTATCTTTTTGAGCGGAGCGAAAAATCTACTTTTTCATTTACAGAACGCTATTTAACAAGTAGTTGCTTCACTTCGTTCAGCAGGACAAAATATTACATTTGTAGCACCAACATTTTTGGAAATTAATAAAAAACAAAGTAGAATTCTTTTTGTATTTCGCGATAGTGGATAGACGCAGACTTGCAGAGACAAAAAGAGAGAAAAACGAGGCTTTGCGAGTTTTTTCTCTCTTTTTTGGCTCTGTGCTTTGCACGATAGCCCGTAATCGCCCAA
>RDZP01000054.1 GCA_004294005.1 Cytophagia bacterium | reverse complement strand
CAAAAAAAGAATTAGATTCGTTGAATAAAAAAAATACAATCGAATTACGCACTTATGATTTGTTAAAAGATGATGAAACAGGTTTACAAGATTTAATCAAAAAAAATGATTGGAAAGATATTGATTTTGTGGTTGGTCCCTTTTTTGAAAAACAATTTGAAACATTGACAAATGAATTGACAAAGAAAAATATCAACTTTTTGTTTCCAATGAGTCTGGACGATAAAATATTAAAAAATGAATTTACGTATAGTTTTTTACCCACACAACAAACGCAAATTTCACAACTTATTGATTTTTCAAAAACCAAATATAATAGCAAAAGCGTACTTATTTTATATGATAATCTTCCAAAAAATAAAACTTTTGCTGAAAAATACAAACAAAATTGCGAAAAACAAGGAATAGGAATCATAGGATTTCAAGAGATGAATGGTGATGATTTATTGAATATTCCTGCTTTTTTAGAGAAAATCAATACTACTTCGGTAGGACATATTCTCATCAGCACAACAAGTCAATTATTAGTACAAGAGTCTTTAAGACATATCAAAAACCGCAAGTTTGAATGTCCAATATTCGCCCCTGATGCTTGGTTTAAATTTGAAGATGTTGCCTTAGAAACGTATGAACAACAAAAAGTGCATTTTTGGGTCAATGATTATGTTGATTTAGACAACGAAAAGGCGATTAATTTCAAAAACAAATACTTTCGTTTTGCACGTTCACAAGCCACTCAAAATAGTTATATTGGTTATGAAATTTTACATTGGATAAGCAATGTTTTATCAAAATATGGTACACTCAAAAATTATGAAACATTTTTGAGCCAAGAAAAAGAAGAAAAAGGTTTGGTTACACCCAAAATATTAATCAATGAAAAAAGAAACAATCAATTTGTACCTATTTTTAAAGTTGAAAAAGGAGAATTAAAAGAAGTAAATTTTTAGTACAAAAACAAAAATATTGCCTTATCAAAATAACAAAAATTTCCTAAAAGGCAAGGAAAAACATTTTTTTATATGAAATTCGGAACAAAAGCCATTCACGCAGGAATCGAACCTGAACCTATTACAGGAGCAGTAATGACTCCTATTTTTCAAACTTCTACTTACGCACAAGAGGGCATAGGAAAGCACAAAGGATATGAGTATGCACGCACCCAAAACCCTACACGCACCGTATTAGAAAAAAATATCGCCGCCTTAGAAAATGGCGAATTTGGTTTATGTTTTGCATCAGGAATGGCAGCGGTAGATGCAGTCATTAAATTATTAAAACAAGGTGATGAAATTATTGCTTGTAACGATTTGTATGGCGGAACTTATAGAATTATTACAAAAATATTTGAAGGATTAGGCATCAAAGCTCAATTTGTAGGAATGGAAAATCCAGAGAATATTGAAAAATACATCACTCCAAAAACAAAACTTATTTGGGTAGAAACCCCTACAAACCCATTATTAAATCTCATTGACATCGAAGAAGTCGCAAAAATTGCCAAAAAACACAATGTTATTTTGTGTGTTGATAATACTTTTGCAACGCCTTATTTACAAAATCCATTGGATTTAGGAGCAGATATCGTGATGCACTCAATGACAAAATATTTGGGCGGACACTCTGATGTGGTAATGGGTGCTTTGGTTACAAGCAGTGCTGAAATTCACTCAAAATTGGCTTTTATTCAAAATTCTTGCGGTGCTATTCCAAGCCCTCATGATTGTTTTTTGATGTTGAGAGGTATCAAAACCTTGCATATTAGAATGGATAGACATTCTGAAAATGGTAAAAAAGTAGCAGAATATTTGGCAGCTCATTCAAAAATAAAAGAAGTGTATTGGATAGGTTTGCCTACACACAAAAACCATCAAATCGCTCTCAAACAAATGAAAGGTTTTGGTGGAATGGTATCTTTTACACTCAAAAATGATTCCCTCGAAAATGCTATCAAAGTAATGGAAGGTTTTGAGTTATTTACCTTAGGTGAATCATTAGGAGGCGTAGAATCTTTGTGTACGCACCCCGCAACAATGACACACGCAGCCATTCCGAAAGCAGATAGAGAAGCAAGAGGGCTTTCTGATACTTTGATAAGATTGAGTGTGGGCATCGAAGATGCAGATGATTTGATAGCTGATTTGGAAAATAGTTTGAGTAAAATTGAATAATACGCTCAAAAGTTGCTAACTTTCCAAAATTTTTAATATTTTGGAAAGTTAAATAAAAAAAAATTATTACAAAAAATCAGACCAATATACAATTTATCAAACCTTCCAAAAGTTTTAAACTTTTGGAGGGTTGAAAACACCTAAACTACCATTTTTAGAAACCTCATAGTAATCTAACAAAAAGTATCTTTTTTTACTACTAATTTTGTAAAATCCACCAATATTTCCTTATAGATTTACAACAAAAATTTTAGAATAACAACTAATAATAAATCAATAAAAAAAATGAAAACAATTCTTATTCTCAATGCTAAAATTGTGAACGAAAATAAAATTATAGAAGGTGATATTTTCGTAAAAGACCAAAAAATCGATAGAATTGATAAAAATTTATCTCACCTCAAGGCTGACATTATCATTGATTCCAAAGAAAATTTTGTTTTTGCAGGTGTTATAGACGACCAAGTGCATTTCAGAGAGCCAGGCTTAACACACAAAGCATCAATCTATACAGAGGCAAAAGCAGCCGTAGCAGGCGGTGTAACGTCTTTTATGGAAATGCCCAATACAGTACCTAATGCACTAACACAAGATTTATTAGCCCAAAAATACCAACGCGCATCAGAAGTTTCTTTGGCAAATTATTCTTTTTTTATGGGTGTAGGTAATAATAATTTGGAAGAAGCGTTGAAAACAGACATCAAAAATGTGTGTGGTTTAAAAATATTTATGGGTTCTTCTACAGGCAATATGTTGGTGGATAACCCCACTACATTAGAAACAATTTTTAGAGAAGCAAATCTATTAATTGCAACACATTGTGAAGATGAAATCACTATCAAAAATAATGTAGAAAGATTTAAAGAACTGTATGGTGAAAATCCTAACGCCTCTGTTCACCCTCAAATAAGGAACGAAAAAGCCTGTTTTTTATCATCAAGTTTAGCAAGCGTTTTAGCTAAAAAATACAATACAAGACTACATATATTACATTTGACTACCACAGATGAACTCAATTTGTTTACCAATCAAATACCATTAAAAGAAAAAAGAATTACATCAGAGGTTTGTGTTCATCATTTATGGTTTTCAAGTGATGATTATGCCGTTTTGGGTAATCAAATCAAGTGTAATCCTGCTATTAAAGACAAAAGACATCAAGATAGTCTTTGGAAAGCACTATTAGATGACAGATTAGACATCATTGCTACCGACCACGCACCGCATACTTGGGAAGAAAAACAGCAAAATTACTGGAATGCTCCCGCAGGTTTGCCTTTAATTCAGTTTTCGCTTTCGATGATGTTAGAAAAGGTAAAAGAAGGAAAAATTACCATAGAAAAAATGGTCGAAAAAATGTGTCATGCACCCGCTATTTGTTTTCAAACCGAAAAAAGAGGTTTTTTAAGAGAAGGATATTTTGCACACCTTGTAATTGTAGATAGTAATGCACCTTTTGAGATAAAAAAAGAAGACATAGAATACAAATGTAAATGGTCACCTTTAGAAAATAAAACCTTATCAAGCAAAGTTACACACACGATTGTTTCAGGACATTTGGTATATGAAAATGGACAATTTAATGAAACAAAAAAAGGAGAACGATTAGTTTTTGAACGATAAATAATGTTTTTTTTTAACTACCATACCATTTATCAAACTCTCCAAAAGTTTAAAACTTTTGGAGAATTAAAAATTACATTTTCTAAAATCTGTATAATCGTCTAATTATTTTTATATTTTCCGATAATAATAAAACAGGCTTATCAATACAAAAAGAGAGAAAAACAAATTTTACATTGTTTTTCTCTCTTTTTACACAACAATATATCGATTACTTTTCCATTGCTTCTTCAACTGTTTTACAATATTGAATATCAAAATCTTCAAATTTAAAAGCAGGATTTTCTTTGGCAATTTTAAGTCTTCCCAATTCAACACTTTTTTCAAAAATAAAGTCATTGGGAAGAATTTTACGATAAACACTCAAGCCATATTTTTTCATTGAAGTTTTCCATTCAACATGATACCATTCCATTGAAGTCTGGTCAAAAATTCTCATATTTCTTTTGTCAAAAATCAATTTTTTGACATTGTTTTTTTTGATAAATTCGCCCATCTCTGTAAATAAATTAATAAAGTTTTCTCTTGAAGTAAACTCAGCCAATACTTCACAAATCAATGTTGAAGTTTCAACGTGATAATCAACAACTGCATCTTTGTTAGAGATGATAGATTGTGTTATGATATTAAGTGTTTTCATTTTAAAAAATAAAATATAAAAAAAATAAAGTTAAAATAATTATAACATACTTAGAACAGAAAGCAATAATAAAATGTTCATTTTTAAGGACTTATTAACAAATATAATACATTTGTCAAAATTTTATTCTACAATACGCCTCAAAAACTCATTTATTTCTTTCTTATTGAGATTTAATTGCACATCTAAATTTTCATTTTCTAACAAATTAGACAAAGAAGAAATAAAAATTGTATTATTTTCATATATCCAAAATTCTGCATTTTGTTCTTTAATTGCCTTGATTTCAGATTGATTAAAAGTAATTTTATTATTTTGAATTTCTTTCAAAACCAATACAAAAGGCTGATTATCTTTCAAAAAATCTTTAAAAATAGTTCCTTTTGCTGTATAAGCATCAAAATTTCCAGTTTGATAGGTATTTTCTTTTGCTAATTTTTCCTTCAAAGCAATGTATTTTAGATTTTGATGTTGTATTTTTTGCGTTTTTAATTCAACACTCATCAAATTTTCATTATTTTTATAACGCAGTAACAATAGTAAAAGATTTTGAGGCAAAACGCCCAACAAAGTTTCTTCGATATTTCCTGCATTTTTATTGACAAAAATTTGTTTTTCTAATAATAATACATTTCCTTTTTCAAAACTATGCAATTTTTCTTTTTGAAGTGTGATAAAATAAGGAATTTGACCATCATAAATAAAAATTTCATAATCAGTTTCTTGTTTCCATTTTTCATAATATTCTTCTGCTAATTGATAACAATGAGATAAAAGCAAATCTTTATCCAAATTTTCTTCTAAATTTAGCCATTCAGTAGTATATTGTTTTATATCTAAATGTGTCATTTGAATCGATTTTTCTTTCAAAAATACCAATAATTGTTGTAAGGAAAAATTGTATTTTTCATTCAATTGTTTAATTTTATTTTCATCAATCAAATAAAAAATTGTGTTTTCAAAAACATCAAATCCATACCAAAAAATAGACGAATTATCAATTTTTTTAATATAAGGCAATGGTAAATTTTCTATTTTATTCTCCAATAAATTATAAAACTTACGAACCCAAATCAGTCTTTCATCATTTTGAGCAATTTCTAAACCAATCATTTTCAACCATTTAGCCGTTTTTTCAACAAATAAATTATCATTTGATAAAGCGTCTTTCAAATTTTTGAGTGAAATTTCACCAATACCATCAAAAAAGTATTGACGCACTTTTACACTTTCACTTTCTTGCGTATGTACGCCTAATGCTCGCAAAAATTGCAGCCTCAACAATGCATCAATATTTTTCCATTCTTCTAACCAATTGGGCATTTCTTCGTCGGGCAATGCCAAATGGATATTTTCCACTGTTTGTGAAGGCGAAAACCCCAATACATCTATCTCATTTTTTACGCTTTCTAATACAATAGTTTCAGGTTGTTTTTCTTGCCATTGCTCAAAAATATATTCCAAAAGAAACATTTGCAAAGTAGAATTAGAAGATAAATCAGCAGCAAAAGGCGTTGATTTGAATAGATTTTTATCCAAAAATGGCTCCCTTCGAATTTCACCGTCCAGAAAATCAAAATGTGTTCTTTTTTCTTCATTCAAACGTAATAATTGACCTAAATCTGCATATTGACTGCCTAAAATTCTATTTTGAGCAACAAAATCAGGTGCTTGCAAATACCAAATTTCATTGCCAAACACTTCAATATTGATTTGAGTATGTACTTTAAAATCTAAAATATTGTTTTGAGCAATACGGCTATTCAAAATTAAAAAAGCCAATTGTGATGAATTTTGAATAATATCAAAATTTTCTTTTAAATTGTCAATAATTTCTTTTTTGTCTTTTTCACCCAATAATCCACTTAATTTTTTGTGCAGATTTTGTGCATCTATTTCCAAAAATTGCTTACAAATTGCTTCCAATACTTCAAAATAGTGTTGATATTGTGGTAAAATTTCGCTCAAAATTAAATCATATTTTCCTATTTTTTCAAATACAAAATTAACATTATTTTCATACAAAATTTCAGCAAAAGGATAAATTAGCCCTTGTGCATCTTCTATTTTTATTTTTGGTAAAATATTTTTGATGTCTGCATCTTTTTGTTTCAAAAGCAAAATAGTTTGATATTCTACCGAATTTTTATCGTATTCTACGCCTTGTCGCACAATAATTTCCTCTACCCTATTCAAAGTTTGTTCTAATAAAAGAGGATTACTACTTTCTGATAGCATTTCTGACAAAACTTCCGTAGGTACACTTTTTAATAATTCTTGTGCCAAAATATTTTCACCTATCAAGCCTTTATTATCAAAACTTTGTGTAAATAATTTCTCAGGCAAAATTTTGTATTTATTCGAGAAATATTCTGTAATTGCATCAGTCATTTTTTGTTTACCTTTCCCCGCAAATGCCTGTAAAAAAGAACCTTTTTTCGATAAAATATATTCTTTTTCTGTTAATCCTTGTTCAAAAACAAAGTTATTAAATGGATATTCTTGTGCAATATCACCCAATTGTATTAAATTTTGTGCTTCATCTTCTTGTAAAACTAAATTATCATTTTTCCAAGATTTTACCCAACTATTTTCCTCTGTTTTAAAAGGTGCTTCCAACAAAATATCATACACATTTTTATCAGGCATTTTTAAATTTGTACCTTTTAAAATGCCTCTTTGTAAAGCATTATAACCTCTTACTTGCAATGATTTTTGATGGAAAAATACTTGATTAGGTGCTTCAAAACCTTCTTGTTTATTGATAAAAATGTATTTTTTGCCCGTCAAAATTTTATTATTTCTATTTTGTAAAAATAATTCTTTGACTGCTTGATAAAATTCTACAATATTTTCTTGTTTGATAATTTGTGATTGTGCTACAATCGTATCCCATAACGGAAAAATTATATTTTGATAAATATCTTCTTTTCGGCATAAATAAGGTTTTAAATCTTCATTAAATTCTAATTGATTGATTTTAAAGCCATTCAACCAAATAGGTACTTCTAAATCAGGCGATAAAAGATTTTTTGGTAATTGCGATTCTCCTAATTGATTCTTAAAAAGTGCAATTTTTTCAATGAATGTAGCATCTCCAATTTGCCTAAAAAATTTAAAAATAGCATTTTTCTCAGCCACCAAAAGTGTTTCATTATTGCTTTGAATTTGTATTTTTTTATTTTGTAATTTGAAAGGTTCTTCTGTGTAATATTTCAAAAAATCTTTTTCAGGCAGATGTAAATTTGTCAGTTTGAAAATTGCATTGCTTAAATCTTCATAATTATCAACATTATTTAATCTCAAATCATAAAAAATTTCTGTTGAAGCAACAAAATTTTCTTTGGTAAATATAAATTTTTTATCACTTAAAGTTTTTCCTTTTTTTATTTTAAAATAAGCAATAATGCTTTCGATAAAAACAGCATAATTTTCTTTTAATGCCTTATTTTCAATGTTTTGAATAATTATTTTTTCAAAATTAGGATAAATAATATTTTGATAAATATCCTCTTTTTTCAAACAAAATTCTGCTAAATTATCTTGAAAATTATCATTTTTTATTTTATAATTTTCCAAATAAAATTCTGTTTCTTCATTGAGCAACAAAAGATTTTTCAAAGGCGTAATTTCATTGTTTTGATTTTCAAACAAAGCAATTTCTTTGAGTTGCTCTTTTGAAACTTCTTTTAAAGTTTGAAAAAAAGAAAAAAGTGTATGCTTTGAACGCACACTAAAACTTTGATGATTGACAAGCAATGAAAAACGAGCAGTAATTTTTTGAAATAAAATCCTATTATCAAACAAATAATCCAAACGTCCTTTGAGTGCATTTTGAATTTCTTTGAAGGCTGAAATATTAATCTCTAACACTAAAAAACCTAATAATTTTAATTCTTCTGACAAAATTTTAGTTGTACTATTGACTAAAAAAACATCATTTTGATTTTTTAATTCTTCTAATGAAAAAAAAGATGCTTTTCCTTGCGTATCCACGCAACGAAAAACTTTTAATTGTGCAAATTTTGTCAAAAATTCTCTATCAAAATCTACTTCTTTGAGTTCATCAATAAAAACTTCGTATTCTTTTGCACCCAAATTTTTAAACCATTCATTGATAAGATTTTCGTTGCCTTCTTTCAACAAAGTTTTTAAATTCCACGCTTGTAATCCTAATTTATTAACTTTTAATGCTTCATTTTTTACAAAATTATCTTCTGTATTTGTCCAAAAAAACCATTCTTTTGCGATACCAAAATTCATAGGCTCAAGATGTAGTTGTGTTTTTTTCACAATGACTAATTCTTTGTTGTAAGCATTATTTTTGGTAGTAGGAATATTATTTTGAATATAATGCAACAAAGGTTGATATAAATATTTTAATAATAATTGATTATTGTATTTATCAGGCTTATCAGAAAGTAAAATGGATTGGTATAAATTCGTAAAATCTATAAATGCTTTACTTTTTTTTGTATTTAATTTTTCTTCCAAAGCAGTTGTCAAAAACTGCAAAGTTGCAAAATTGGATTCGCCCTGGTCGTCGAGATGTGTTCGGTCTGTAACTTTATTAAACGAAGTTGCATGCACAAAAAACGCTGAGTTATGTCTTTCATTTCGCATCGGAAAATATTGATACAAACTTGGTGCTTGTTTCATTCGCATTATTCCCGCTTCTGTTGTTTCGTAACCAATCGTAATTTCAATCGGACAAAAAGGAAATTCAGGACTAATTTTTTCAAAATCAGGCGTATTATTGGCAATGATAAATTCCTCTTTTTGAATTTCAAAACGTTCAATTACCTCATCAATCAAAACCACTCTTTTCAGTGTTTTTAATAAATTCAATGAATAACCAATGCCTGATTTTAGATTTTCAAGAGAATCTTTGAGTTTTTCGTATTTTTTTTCTCCAAATTTTAAAAAAATCAAACTTCCTTTGTCCAAATTTAATTCTTTTAATAGATGATAATTTTTTTGGATAAATGTTTTTAATTGATTGATTTCTTCCTTTTGAAAAACAACTTTTTCTTTATAATCCAAATCTTTGATTTTTTCGTCAGGAGCCAACGGAAAACACGATAAAATAATTTTGAGTAACCAAGCTGCTTCGCTTTTATCAGAAAAATCATCAGAAAATTCTAATTTTTCATCATTTAATAAGTCATCAAATTGTTTTTTTTCACTCCAAGAAAATAAAATAGGTCCTGCCAAATCATTCAATAATTCGTCTGCTCCATCAAATTTCCCTACTAATCTATGCACCAATTTAAAACCAATGCCGTATCGTCCAATTTTTCCACAATTTTCTGCTTTTGTTTTATCCGCTTTTGTACCTTGAAAAGAATTTAGCACCGCTTTGATGTCTGCCTCAGAAAAAGGCTTTCCATTATTCAACACCAAAAAATAATTTTCATCATACAAAATAGCACAATCAGTGGCTTGACTATCCGCAGCATTTTGCAAAAACTCATAAATTGCTTGTGCATCTTGTGCATTTTGAAGTTTAGGCGTAAGGTCAGCCTTGATATTATTGACAATTCCGTTTACCATTTTATAGAAACCACCAATTTCCCCGTGATTTGCTCCTATAAAATTTTCGTCCCAATTTGGCATATCATAGCCTTGTTCTTTTTTCCACGCTTGGCGGAATTTTGCAGTATTTTTTAACAACATAGCGAGTGTTTTTTTATTTATATCATTAAAAGTTTATAATCGTTTCATCACCTGCAATATTTCGCACTTTCAAACGAAGTGGTTTTTGTGTGCAAGTAATTGTACCATTCCAAAATTCTTTTGTTTTTTTGCCATTCAAAACCACAAAACTATTTTTATCGATTTTAATTTCTGCATCACTTTGCCAAATTCCATTTTGATTTGTGCTATCTATACTTATCGTTTCTATCAATTCCAAACCATTTTTACTAATATCTATCAAAGACAAAGGTTTTGAAACTTTATCGTCTATTTTTTCTTTTTGCAAAGCATTGTGCTGGCGTTTGAGATTAAAATTATCAATGCTTGTTTTTAATCGTTCAGAAAATATTTTTTTGATAGTAATAACATATTTTCCAGCCTCATTTTTGACTTCATATTGCACCACATCAGCCATCAAAGCATTTGCTAAAATCGGTTTCAAATCCCGCAACTCAATCTCGACTAAGGTAGTTGTTTGTTCTTTGATATAATTTAAAATCTCTTTTTCATCATCTATATCCACATAATAAACAATTACTTTTTTGACTTCCTCGTCCAAATCAGGAATTGCCTCATTGATAATCCGTGAAATCCAAGCCACATCTAACACTTTTGTATTGTGGTCTAAAAGATTAGGAATATAAACAGGCATTTTTTTATCCTTCGAGTCTGAAATATATCCTTCCCAAAACGAATCCAAACTATCTTCATTCCTTAAACCCTCAATAAATTTATGCAAATTATCCATTGTCTGTTGAGGATTGCGATATAAACTTACGCCATCTTTTATCTCTAATACCTCAAAACTCGCTTCCTGACTTTTGAGCCTATCTCTTACGGTTTGTATGCTATTCACGCCTATATCTGTATGTATGAAGTGCCTGCCCAACTTCGCCGCAACCGCCGCCGTAACGCCACTGCCTCCAAAAAAATCCGCTACTATCATTCCCTTGTTACTGCTCGCTTTGATAATACGCTCTAATAATGCTTCGGGTTTTTGAGTGGAATAGTCTAATATTTCAGCACGAACTCTATCTACAGGATAAATATCTATCCACCAATCTTCAATCATCTTACCTCGTTCCAATAATTCTTTTACCCTTTGTTCATCTTCATTTTCCATATCACCAAAAACTTGCCCTGTATTATGTAATCCACTTTTATGGGGAACATAAATTCCATTAAATATATTTTCATCTGTTTTAGTATAATAAAAAATATTGTCATGTTTTCTTGGAAAAGCATTTTTTACTACTGAAGGACCATTGTAACACCACACAATTTCATTTCTAAAATTATCTTCACCAAAAACTTCGTCCATTAAGATTTTTACATAATGTCCAATATGCCAATCGAGATGCACATAAATAGAAGCAGTATCGCTCATTATGCTTTTGATAGCCATTAGATTTTCGTACATCCAATTGAGATAATCTTCTTTGTTCCAGATATCACCGTACATTTTTTCTTCGAATGCTTTGAGTTCGTCAAAATCGAGGTTTTCTTCGGCTTCTTCTATTGCTTTTGCGAGGTGTGGATTTTTTCGGAGATAGACTTTTTTGGCATAATCTGCTCCAGATGCAAAAGGAGGGTCGATATAGACCAAATCGACTTTTATATCATTTGCTTTTAGGTATGCACAGGCGGAAAGACATTCGCCTCTGATAATTTTATTTTGAGTAGGGTTTTCGCCCACGTTTTCGGTATTTTCTACTTCATAAAGTGGCATTCCTCTTTGTATTGTATTTTTTACGCCTTCATTATCTCTGTATTTGAGTAATCTTTTAGTACGTACAAAATTATCTAAAATGGCTTGTCCCTGAATACTATCGGGGAAAAAAGGGATATATGTTTTCATTTAGATTGATTTTTATTTATCAAAAAAAGTTTTAATTTTTTGGTTTAATGTTTGTAAATTATTTTTTTGGTCATCTTGCAAATACAGGAAGTCAAATTTTTGGTAGCCAAAATTTTCATTATTTTGGGGGATAAAATATTTTTCCATAAATTCTTTTTTATCTTTGAAAGCCAACGAAAAACCTTCTCCTTTTGTTTCGAGGATAAGTAATTTATGGATTTGTTTTTGTTCGTTTCGTTGAATAATCAAAAAATCGGGGTAATATCCGCCTAATTTTTGCCAATATTTTTCTTTTTTATGATAACATTCGATTTTAAAATTAGTCAGATTATCTTCCCCATTAAAAAGGACTTCTAAATGTCGGTTTTGAAAATCTTTGTCTTGGAGAATATCGTGTAAAGTATTTTTTTCAAAATTACTATCCGTTTTATACGGCAGATAATGAAAAGTTTTATTTTTATGATTTTCTAAAAAAGTGGCTGTTTTTTTTGGAATATTTGGCGTCATATTTTCCATACCTTGTTGTTTAAAAATTTCCGCTATTTCTTTATTTTTTTGTTTGATGGTTTCATTCAAGACCTCAAAAATTTCGTTTACGTCTTTATTTTGCTTATCAGCGGCGATAATATTATCAGTTTCGGCTTTACTTGGCATCAATTTATCAGATTCGGGGATAGGTTTTAGGTTTTTGATAAGCAAAATATCGATATTTTTTTGTAGTATTTCTTCGGTTGTTTTGATTTCATTTTTACAATAAAAAGCCTTTCTTATCATAGCATTGATTTCATAAATATTAAATCTTTCGTTAAAATATCTTATTTCCCTTTCTCCAATTGGAGAGAGGGCAGGGAGAGAGGTTTGAATAGTAATTTTATCAAAAATTTGTTGTAGCATCTTTTCATAAGTTTCCAAATCATCAAAAGAAATGCCCCCAAAACTATCTTTTACGATTTGCAAAAGCCAATAATGAAAAGAAATTTCGTTGCCTCGTTCTGTATCATTAAAAGTACGTTTTTGAATCTTAATATTTGTGTCAAGTTCTCTTTCCTCTGTATAAGAGGCATCAAGTTTTATATTATTTTGTAAAAGGTTTGTAATTTTTGAGTTGGTTTGTGGTTCGGTTTCTGCTTTCAAATATTCAAAATGGACTTTTAATTGATAAAAATCTATTTTTGGCACATTCAAAAAAGGTGTTCTATCTATACGCTCACGCATCGGAATTTCTTGTTTTTCATTTTTGACATTTGCCAATTCTTGTAAAGAAATATCTTGTTCTTCTTTGAGTTGTTTGTCTAAAGATTTTTCATTGTCTTCATTCAAACAAATCAGGGCGTTTTTTTCGGGGGTATTTGTATGCGTTTGATACTGAATTTGTCTAAGACAACGGCAGGCGGTTTGCAAAACCATATTGGTAGGGCAATCACCTTTTTGAGAAAGGATAACGCCTGTCAAACTTTTACAATCCCATCCTTCTTTTCCAATTTGGACTAAAAGAATGATTTTTTTTTGTGAAAATGGTGTATCTAAATTTAAAAATTCGATTTGATTTTCTTTTGCAATTTTATGTTTAGTATTTCCTTGATGATATTTTAGAATTTCATTTGGGTTTATTTTGAGTTCTGAAACCAAAAAAGGATAAATTTCTTCTTCTAATTTTTCGATATTACTACAATAAATGGCTACTTTTGCGATAGTATTATCAGCATAAATAGTATTTCCAAAATATTGATAAAAAGTTTCTACACCTTTTTTGATAATTTGTAAAGATTGAATTTGAGTTCCTTTTTCTACTTGAATAAGTGGTTTTTTTAGAAAAGTTTTGACCGCTTCGAGTAATGGATAATAATAGACAACGTTTGTAATTTGTGTAATTTTGAGTACATTTTTGTTGTCAATGTTTATTTTTTCGGTTGAATAAGGCGTTCCACTAAATCCTAAAACAGAATTAATTGTTTTTTGATTGTGCCAATGATTTACCACTTGTCTTAGTTTTACGTCATCAGTAGCGGCGTGATGCACTTCATCAATGAGAATAGAAAGATTAGGAATTTTACCTATCAAATACCGTAATTCGTTGGCATATTGTGCTTTTTCATCGCTTGTTTTTTGTATCAATAAAGGATTTTTATTGAGTTCTACTTTATCCAAGATTACTTTTTCAGCATTGACAACCAAAACTAAGCCCATCAAATCTTCAAAAGGTTGTAAATTTGCAATTTTTTGAGCATTTGGATTTTTGGTTTTATTACTTTTTTTGGTAGTTTTATTTTGGTCAAGCACTTCAAATTTTAAAATTCTTTTGATTTGTGAAGCGCTTGGCTCAGGCAAGACCCACGAAACATCAAAACTTTCGATGCTTTTTAGGCTTGGCACAATAGAGGATTTTAGCCCTGATGGCACTAAAATTATAAAATTGTGTGCAAATATTTTATTTTCGGGTTCGTTGAGAGCAAAATATAAATCAATATAAATAAAACACGCCATCAAAAAAGTTTTTCCTGCACCCATCGGCAGACTAAATAAATAATCAGTATAATTAATATCGTAAAAAAATTTTTTGATAATTGCTTCAAAATCAACATTTTCATCACTTTCTAAAACTACATTTTTAAGTATCGGGAACATAGTTTTGAGTTCGTAAAGAGAAAGTGCAGCAGTATTATTTTGTAACAAATTTCTTTGTTTTTCGGTTAATGGTTCATTATTTAGATTTATATTTGTAGCAAAAAAGCCTTCAGAAATTAGTTTCCAAAGTGGTTTATTTTGCCCTGCTATTTTCAAAAATAGATAAGTTTGGATGGCTTCAACTTGAGGAAGTCTTAATTTATTTTTTTGTTTGATATAATTGATAACTTCTTGAATGGTATTTTGATTAGAATTAAGCCATTCTGTTTTTTTTTGCTCAATGATTTTTTGAAACATACTGTTAATTATTTTTTTTGAATCTGTATTTTTTTTTAGTAGATAATAATAAAGTTAAATTATTACGCAAATATAAACCTTTTCTTTTGAAAATAAAATATTTCTTATATTTATTTGGAATATTCTGTTATAAATGAATATAAAAGTTAATATTATTTGCATTTTTGATTTAAAATAACTAACTTTGCACCTCATAAAAAAACAATACTAATTTTTTAAACACACTTATTTCAATTTTTTAAACATCATGCAAAAATTAGAAGGAAATTCAGAAAAAAGTCAAAAACAACATTTGGCTGAATTGAAAGAACAAACCGAATTATTAAGAAAAAAATTATTAGAGATGGCTAAAAAACATAATCTAAAATCTAATTTGAACTAAAAAAAATTATCAATAACTTAAAAACAGCAATTTTTTCATAAAAATTGCTGTTTTTTTTTAATATTTATCAAAAGTTTGAATTATTTACTACATTTGTGTAAAAATAAAAAAAAACGTCTAAAAATGAAAGATTTATTCCTTTTGGTCAAAGAAAAATTGGGCAAAGCTTACCAAGATTTGACTTTTTTATTAGAATGTTTGAAAGAAGTTTTGAGAGAAAACAATGCCGCCGATTTGGCAAATCATATTCCTTGGATAAATGCTTTTGAAAATAAAAGCGAATTTTCAAAACAAGATATGCAACTTTATTCTATCGTTTTTCAATTATT
This sequence comes from Cytophagia bacterium, assembly GCA_004294005.1. Taxonomy (GTDB): domain Bacteria; phylum Bacteroidota; class Bacteroidia; order Cytophagales; family Microscillaceae; genus RDXZ01. Next base: position 2,890 of record RDZP01000054.1, on the reverse strand, counting down.
AAACCTCGTAGAAGTCAATCACGCCGTACAAGTCAGACGAAAAATTGAAAACGAAAAAGGACTTTCTTCTATCAATGGACTTTGGGGGCAAAATTTATTAAGCCTTAAAGATTTAGCAATTTCTCCTGAAATTATTGCTCAAAAATTAGGACAAATCAACATCGAACCTGTTTTGACGGCTCACCCAACCGAAGCAAAAAGAGGAACAGTTTTAGAACATCACAGAGAATTATATTTGCTTTTGGTGCAATTAGAAAACCAAATGTACACCGATATTGAAAGAAAAGAAATCAGAAACCAAATTAAATTGGTATTAGAAAGATTATGGCGTACAGGTGAGATTTTTTTGGAAAAACCTGATGTACCTTCTGAATTGAACAATATAATGCACTATTTAGTCAATGTTTTTCCTGATGTTATTCCATACCTTGATAAACGTTTGCAACAAGCTTGGGAAGAAGTTGGATTTGATAAAAAATTGCTTCAAAACACAAACCATTATCCTAAAATTACTTTTGGAAATTGGGTTGGTGGTGATAGAGATGGACACCCTTTGGTAACTGCCGAAGTTACAAAAAACACACTCGATAGTTTGCGATTGAATGCTTTTGTGGTAATTAGAAGGCAATTAATTAAACTTTTGAAAAATTTGAGTTTTGCTTTTGATTATCAAAATGCAAATATTGAACTCAAACAAAGAATTGATATTTTAAGAACAGAATTAGGCGAAGAAGGTGAAGAAGCATTTGAAAGAAATGAAAAAGAAGTTTTTAGACAATTTGTTAATTTGATTTTGCATAAATTGCCTGTAAACATTGAAAGACAACATGCTACTGCTCTGCTCGATAAAATATCCGCTTACAAAAATCATTTTGAATTGATTGATGATTTATTTTTGTTACAAAGTGCTTTAATTACTTATGGAGCAAAGGCGGTTGCTTTTGATGAAGTTCACGATACTATTCGTTTGGTGCAATGTTTTGGATTTTATTTAGCAAAATTAGACATTAGACAAAATAGTAAATTTCACGACACTGCCATCGCACAACTGATGAATGCTTGCTCATTGGCAGGAGATAGTTTTTTGACTTGGAACGAAACCCAAAGACTCGAATTTTTTAACCAAGAATTACAAACGATTCGACCTTTTACACACCCAAAAACAAATTTAGCACACGAAGCAAAAACCGTTATCGACGCACATAAAGTTGTTGCAGAATATATTGATAAAAATGATATTTTTGGCATTGGTTCTTTGATTGTAAGTATGACACACAGAACCTCTGATTTGTTGGCAGTTTATATTTTAGGGCGTGAAAGCAACTTAACAACTTTGAGCGAAGAAGGAATTATTTGTAAAATTCCTGTTGTTCCATTGTTCGAGACAATAGAAGATTTGGAAAAAAGTGCGGATATTTTAGAACTCTTTTTATCACACCCAATTACACAAAGAAGTCTTATTTATCAACAAAAAAAATACAATAATCCATCTCTTATCCAACAAGTAATGATTGGATACAGCGACAGCAACAAAGATGGAGGTATTTTGGCAAGTCAATGGAATCTTTATCATACACAAGAGAAATTAGCGAAAATAGGTGAAAAATTCAATGTAAAAATTATGTTTTTTCACGGAAAAGGTGGTACAATTAGTCGTGGTGCAGGTCCTACGCATAGTTTTGTGTATGCTTTGCCACCACACACAATCAATGGTAATTTTAGATTGACCGAACAAGGCGAAACTATCGCTCAAAAATATGCTAACAAAGTCAATGCAGCCTATAATCTCGAATTATTGGTGGCATCTGTGGCAGGTAAAACGATTGCCAACGAAAAAACGCCACATATTCCTTATCCATTAGAAAATATTGTGAGCGAAATGTCAAAAAATAGCGTTGATTTTTATACAAAACTAATTCGTCATCCTGATTTTATTCATTTTTTCTCACAAGCCACGCCGATAGATGCCATCGAGCAGAGTAAAATTGGTTCGCGTCCTGCAAGGCGTACAGGCAAGCGTTCTTTGGAAGATTTGCGTGCAATTCCTTGGGTTTTTAGTTGGAGTCAATCTCGATATAATATGACAAGTTGGTATGGAATAGGCTCAACTTTGGAAAAATTGATGTTAGAACAACCTGAAGATTTTGAAATTTTTAAGAAAAATGCTTTATCAGATAGATTTTTAAGGTATATTCTTACCAATATCGATACAAGTTTGGCAGCAACTGATGAAATAGTGATGGTAAAATACGCATCGATGGTAGTTGATGAATCAATCAAAAAAAATATTTTGTCGATGTTTATTGATGAACTGCATAAAACACAAAAAATGTTATCAATTATTTTTGAAAAACCTTTTTCAGAGCGTAGAAATCAACATTATTATTCAACACTTTTGCGAGCAAGTGTGATGAACGAAATGCACGCATCACAAGTGGCACTTCTACAAAATTGGCGAAAAAATCCAAATGATGAAAATTTATTAGGAATTTTATTGCTAATCAATGCGATTGCGGGTGGAATGCAACATACAGGGTAGGTTTTTTGTGAATTAAGAAGGTGGCATTTATGCCACCACTAGCTCAAGTATGAGCGAAGCGTAACTTGTGCCTCTATATTTAATTGATTCGAAGAATGACAATACTGCGTCCAAGCGTCTTTTTATTTTTAACAAAAGTAGATATTTTTTCTTATTAAAACAAACATTTATCAAAATAAAATACTTACAAACCAAAAAATACGCCCAAACCAACGCCTTTTCCACTCTCCGAGTGGTGAAGTCTGGAGACTTCTAAGCACGTAATCAAATTTATTTGTATATTTGCAAAAAAATAAATTTATGCGTTACATTAAAGATTTAAGTTTCGATACTCAAAAATTATTACAAAGA
>RDZP01000147.1 GCA_004294005.1 Cytophagia bacterium | reverse complement strand
TGGACTTAATAGTGGAAATTTGTGCAGGACTATCAAATTTTAAAATAAAAAAAAGTGCTTAAAATAACCAATTTAAACGAATTAGTAAGTCTAATAGTAAAAAGTCGAAAGAATTGTGTAAATTCTTTAAAATAATCAGGTTCTGTATTTACACCTTCACAAACAATTAAGATAGATTTTCCTTCATTAATAGTAGCTTCATTGCGTTCTAAATTTTGTGATTGCCTCTTTAAACTACTTTTATGTTTATTTCTTTTTTGTTTTTGTATTTCTTCTTTATTATTAATTCGTGCCATTTTTTGTATTATTCAGTTTTTTTTCAAAATTTTCTAAATAAGGAATAGCCCCATATTTTCCTTCTATATAATTTTTTTCATAATTATCATCTTTACGTACTTTATCAGTTTTGAAATCTGACAAAGAATACAAGATACCAGCACCATATTGATTTTTTTCTGTAAAACAAATTTGGTCGCGTCTGAATATATTATCTCTTAATAAATTGGTATTATGTGTATTAAAAATAAGTTGAGCATTTTTTGGATTTGTAATATTTGAATGGAATAATTGTATAATTTGATGTACTAAATTAGTGTGCAAAGCAGCATCTAATTCATCAATTACAAAAACATTTCCATTTTCTAAGCTATCTAAAATTAGACCTGAAAGGATAAAATATTTTTTTGTTCCTGATGATTCATCATCGTTCATTAAAAAAATCTCTTGTCCAACTAATTGATTCAATTCATTGAATTTTTTTCGCGAAGTAAATACATCAGAAATAAATCTATCTTCTATATCTTCATCTTTTATCAACTCTTGCAATTTTTTTGGTAAATCTTCTAATCGTGTAAACTTAGGATTTATATCTTGAATACCTAAGTCAGCATTTTTTAAAAAATTAATAATTTTATTTTTAAAATCATTGTTATCTAATTGATTGGCTGTATAAGGAAAATAGTTTTCAGTTTTTAAGCCTGCAGTAATTAGCCAGTGATTAGTAATCCAATGAAAAACTTTTTGTGCTGTTTTTTCATTGGCGTTATCTGCCACAGATAATAGTAAAGAATTAGATTTAATACGTTTGTTATCAATTAAGTCTTTGATTTTAAATTTTGTTTTATGGTACTGAAAATCTTGTTCTTGACGATAAAATAATTCAATTTCTTTTGGTTTACCATTATTTTGTCGCATAAAAAGCCATTCAGCAATGATTTTTTCTTTTGTAACCTCAAATCCATAACGATACATTTCATTATCATCAATAAAAATGACTTCGAACAAAGAAGGTGATGTTTCATTTTTAGTATTTAAACGAAATGGCTCAACATTGATTTTACGATTACTTTGATAAGTATTCGAATTTTCTATCATATCCCACATAAAATTCATTGCTTCTATGAATTTTGTTTTTCCGCTTGCGTTTGCACCATAAATAACAGCAGTTTTAAGTAGTTTATAACCAAAACCTGAATCGAAAATATTTGTATCTTCTAATTTATTATCCTTAGAAGCAACCATACTTAGTTTGGCTTCCTCAGCAAATGTTTTATAATTTTTAACAGAAAACTGAATTAACATAATAATAAATAGTTATTTTGAATTTTTTTTGCAAATATAGTATTTATTTTTATAATATATCAAAAAAATATTTATTTTTTTAATTTTTGTATCAATAATACTTCGTGTATAATTTCAATAATAGCTTGTGAAGGAAATATTGTATTTTCAGTAATAATAATTCCTTTAATTCTTTTTCGTCCTTTACTTTCTAACAAATTCTGTGCATTAGAAAGTAAATAACCGTCTAAAAAACATAATTCAAAACCGCCTTTTTTGAGTGGATTTAAGTAACATATCCAAATTTTATCATCATAAAAAGGAATTTTATAACGTATTTTTATTTTGAATGGAAATATATCCAACAAGAAAGAATGTAATTTCCAAAAAAAATCTTGTTGTGTTGTATCCAAAGTATTTACAAATATTTCTAAATCTTGCATTTTTTAATTTTTGTGATTTTTCTTCAAAATAAACGCATTGAATATTTAATATAAATCCCAATTCCCTTTCAAATAATATTTATACAAAACAGGATTATGAATTGTATTGATTTCAGCAGTATCCGATAAAAAAAACGCTTCTTTTCCAAACGAAGTCATGAGTTGCATCGCATCATTATTAAGCCATTTTGTAGGAATATTTTTAAAATCTAATTTTTTTAGTTCATCTTTTAACTGTTTTTTTGATAAACTCTTACTACCAATATTCCAACCCCATTCCCCCAAAGTTAAAATTTGGTTGTGTAATGGTACTACTTCAAAACCTGCGGATTCCAACGTGTAACGAATACAAGTAAAAGCACGTGTCGAATAATAAGGACTCCCCGATTGAGTAATAACAAAACCATTGGGTCTAAGATGTTTATGACAAAGCATATAAAACTCTTTGCTGTATAATCGACCTAATTCTACGGTTTTTGGGTCTGGTAAATCAATAATAATTATATCAAAAAAATCTTTGCTATCATCTAAAAATTTGTATCCATCTTGGTTAAAAACCTTTAATTTTGGACTATCCATCGAATTATCATTAGCATACCTCAAAATAGGATGTTTTTTTCCAAGATTTGTCATAGAAGGGTCTAAATCAACCATTGTAATTTGTTTTACAGATGGATATTTCAAAATTTCGCGTACTGCCAAACCATCTCCGCCTCCTAAAATTAAAATATTTTGTGGATTAGGCGTAAGTTTCATCACAGGATGCACCAAAGGTTCGTGATACATTACCTCATCTAAGGTACTAAATTGTTGGCTTCCGTTGATAAACAGCCAATAATTATTCTTCCATTGTGTAATGACAATTTTTTGGTATTTTGATTGTTCTTCATAAATAATCTGGTCTTTGTAACGTCTTTGTTCGCCAAAAAATATAATTGGTTTCGCAAAAACAACTCCTAAAGTCAAAATAGTCAATACAAAAACCGCCATTCCATTCAAAAAATAACGCAAAGAAGGCAATGCTAAATTATAAAAACGAATGTAGAGCCACATTGCCACGCTAAAATTAACCATCGCCAAAGCAAAAGGTGTAAAAGTTAAGCCCAAATAAGGCAAACCAATAAAAGCAAAAAATAATCCACCCGCCAAACTTCCATAATAATCATATTTCATTACCGAAGAAATATTGTAGCGTAATTCTTCATATTCTTCGTTGAGTCGAGTTACTAATGGAATTTCTAAACCAATCATTAAACCAACCAAAATACTCAAAACATAAATAATTGCACCTGTATAGGCTGTAAAAGCAGCTACTGTATAGACAAATAAAGCTGAAAAACCAACAAAAGTAGATAATGCCAATTCTATAAAAATAAATTTCTCTAATAAATTTGTTTTAAAATAACGGCTTAAATGACTTCCTAAACCCATCGAAAACAACATAAAAGACAATACCAATGTCCATTGCAAAATGGAATCACCTAAAAAATAACTTGCTAAAGTTGATAAAATATATTCTGCCACAATGCCTGATAGACCTGTAGCAAACAAAGCCAATTTTAAAATATGAGATTTTTGCATTTATTTTTATTTTTTATACTCAAAATTATTGAGTTCTATTCAAGAATTGATAATTGAGTAAATTTAGTTATAAGTTATTAAAAAAATATGGTTCTTCTAACATTTATACGGATAAAATTTACAAAAATAAAAAATCCGTTTAAATCCGTAAAATCCGCGTTATCCGCGTGCCTCCTGCTATAAATT
>RDZP01000146.1 GCA_004294005.1 Cytophagia bacterium | reverse complement strand
GCACAGAGCCAAAAAAGAGAGAAAAAACTCGCAGAGCCTCGTTTTTCTCTCTTTTTGTCTCTGCAAGTCTGCTTCTATCACTATCGCAAAATACAAAAACTCAAAATAATACCTTATTCATCTTTATTAAGTAAAAATAATTCTAATTCTTGATTGATTTTTTCACTTTGAGCAAAAACTCATTATCAATATGAAGTAATTTCATTATTTTTTCATCAGTAAATCCGTCCTCTAACATCGCAACAATGATAGATTGTAATTCTTTTTCTCGTTTTATTTCTGCCTCTGCTTTCGCTTTTGCTTCGCCTTCCGCTTTTCCTTTTGCTTCGCCTTTTGCTTCACCTCTTGCTTCGCCTATTGCTTCACCTTTTACCTCGCCTTGTCTAAAGGCTTCTTGTTTGATGATTTCTTCGATTCCCATATTTTTACGTGTTTTAATGATGTTATTGATTTCACTTTCTAATTCTTGATTGATTTTTTCGCTTTCGAAATTAATATAAGAACGAATAAAATGCAAAATATAACGTATTTTTTCATTATTATATCCTGATTTTAACAATCTTTTTACTAAATCTATTTTCCATTTGAGTTGTGCCAAATCTTTTTTACCATTTTTATCTAAAGCATTTCTGACTGATAACATTACCAAACTAAAAATATTATCTTTCACATCTAACTCCGTGAGCGAGTAGTCCAAAACTTTAAAAGTTTTGAATTGATAAATCAAATTTGTTTGTTGATATTTATAAACAAAAGAATCAGGTTTGTAGTCTTTTATTTCATCAGTATAAAGTGCAAAAGCCATAATATTTTTATCAAACCTATCAAAAAGACGATAAAAAGTTGTAAACATTCTTTTGTCAAATGCCTTATCTTCATAACCTTGTACTTCTATATGCAACAAAATGTATTTTTCAGTGCCATTTTTTAAAAATACTTTCACTAATTTGTCTGCATTTTTGACATTTTCTTTGGTAGTTGTATAGATTTTATCTAATTCTTTGTCCAAAAACTCAAAAGGTTTTGTGAAATCTACTTCATTTTTTGTCCAATCAGGGAAAAAATAATACAAAAAATCTTCAAACAAACTTTCTACAATTCCTTTCCAAAGCAAATCTTTGCTAATAATAATATTTTCCATTGATAATTCATTTTTATTTCATTGCAAAAATACAAAACAACTATTTGAAAAACAACTATTTTTTTTTAAATTTTTTTTTGTATTTCGCGATAATGATAGAAGCAGACTTGCAGAGACAAAAAGAGAGAAAAACGAGGCTTTGCGAGTTTTTTCTCTCTTTTTGTCTCTGTGCTTTGCACGATAGCACGTAATCGCCCAAAATTTCTTTATTTTTCAAATTATTTCTTTGATTGAATGGCTATTTCTTAAAAACTTTGGAAACTTTTAAACTTTTTATAGTTTCCTATGGTTATAATAAATAACAATGAAAAACTTAGACAAAAAAATTATCCTTTTCAATAATCGAGTAATATCTTGGAAGAATTAAAAATAAAAATATTATCAACAGCAGAAAGTTTATTTCGTAAATTTGGTACAAGAAGTATCACAATGGACGAAATCGCTTCTACTTTAGGCATCTCAAAAAAAACAATTTATCAAATATTCAAAGATAAAAATGAAATTATTTTTGATATGATGAAAAATCATAGCCAAAATGAATGTAAAGTACTCGAAAAAGCAAGTGAAAATATTACTGATGCCTTAGAAGAAGTTGTGAGAATTTCGCAATACATGGTTGCTGAATTAAAAAATTTGAATCCTAATTTTATTTATGATTTAAGAAAATACCACCGTGAAGCGTGGGATTATTATGAAACAATCAGGCAAAAAATGATGCATGATAGAATTTCGCAAAACATTGAAAGAGGAATTAAAGAAGGTTTGTATATGCCTGACCTCAATATAGATATTTTGGTTCGAATGAGAATGGGACATTTTGCTATGATTATGAATGAACAGTTTTTTCCACCTGACCAGTTTTCATTATTAGAATTACATCTTTTTTTTCTTGACCATTTTTTAAGGGGAATTGTTACCCCATTAGGTTTAGAAAAATATTTATTACACAAAAAAAATAATCCATCAAAAATATAATCAATATGAAAAAAATATTGTTCGCAAGTGTTTTTTATCTTCTTTATTTTATATCCTTAAAAGCACAAGTCGATAGTACAAATTTTAGTGTCAATGATAATACACCTAATATCGAAACTTACGATTTGAATGGTTGTATTAAATATGCTTTACAAAATTCGGAAGCAGTCAAAAAAGCAAAATATAATATTTTATCAGCAAAAGCTGATGTAGGCGAAAGATTATCGGTTGGTTTGCCTCAAATCAGTGGTGGTGTAACTTTTACAGATAATATTGATATTCGTAAAACGATTTTACCACCTTTTTCACCACCTTTTAATCCCGGACCAGAAAGAGCAATTTTGGCTTTTGGGGCAAAATACAATGGTGATGCCAATGTTGGAATTAGTCAATTAATTTTTGATTTTTCTTATCTTTTGGGTGTAAAAGCAGCACGTATGTATGCTAACTTTACAGAAAAACAAGCAAGTCTTGCTAAAGTAGATATTGTTGCCAATGTTACTAAGGCATATTATGGCGTGTTGGTCAATGAAGAAAGATTAGCTTTATTGGACTTAAATTTAATGCGTTTGGACACGCTTTTGAGCAATACAAATGCTTTGTACAGAAATGGATTGGTTGAAAAAATTGATGTGATGCGTTTGGAAGTTTCCCTTAATAATTTTAAAACAGAAAGAGAAAAATTAGCAAATTTACAAGTACTTTCAAAAGCAATCTTGAAGTATCAAATGGGAATGAAAATGAATGACTCTTTGACTTTGAAAGGCACTTTAAGAGAAGTTACGACAAGTTTTACAGAAGTCAATCAACAAAATAATTTTGATTTTAAATCAAGAATTGAATATGATATTTTGAAAACAACCAAAGATTTACAAGAAATGAATCTTAAATATACACGTTCTTTGTATCTTCCAAGTTTGAGAGCAAATGCTGCCTTAGGTTATAATACAGGTACGACTACTGCCAGCGATTATTTTAGATTTAGACAAAATTGGGTGAGTTATGGCGTTTACAATATCAATCTTAATATTCCTATTTTTGATGGCAGACGCAAAAAATTTGCAATGGATAAAATCAGAATAGAAGTAGTAAAGGCAGAAGAAGATATTAGATTTTTTGCACGTACAGCAGAATTTCAAGCAGAACAAAGTCGAATAGCCATTGTAACTGCGTTGAAAGACCTCGAAATTCAATCTAAAAATATGACATTGGCAGAGGAAATCATAAGAGTAAGTAAAGCAAAATATGAAAACGGAACAGGTGCAAGCTTAGAGGTTATCAATGCACAAGCCTCTTTCAAAGAAGCAGAAAATAACTATTATGTAGCCATGTATAATGCTGTAATTGCAAAAGTAGATTGGGACAGAGCAGCAGGAAAATTAGTTGTAAATGAATAATTGAAATTAATTATTATTATACTGATAACTGCGGAAATCTTCAAAAAAAGATGTTTGAGGTGGCATAAATGCCACCTTTTTAGATAAAAAAAATGTTAAATTATGTATAGTGATGGCATTTATGCCACTTTCTACAAAATATTTTAGGAATTTCCACAGTTATCAGTATTATAAATAAAAACGGTTCTACTAAATTTTATACGATTTTTTCTATTGAGCAATTGTAGTACACACTTTTAGTGTGTCGACACACTAAAAGTGTGTACTACAGTTTTTATTT
>RDZP01000145.1 GCA_004294005.1 Cytophagia bacterium | reverse complement strand
CTATGTAAAATATTAATAAAATTACCAAAATTAGCAAATTGAACACTTTTTCCTCTTTTATCAGAATCGTTTTTTGCCTCAACCACAACACCTCCACGTGCTGCGTGTATAGGTGTACCAACTTTCATTTTAAAATCTAAAGCAAATTGGTTTCTATGTGAAAAACGTCCATTATAGCCTTGCATTACAAATCTTTTTGTACCTTTTTCGTAGGGAAGCATATACACAAAATTAGAATCAACTACTTCAACAGGTTTGCCCATATACTTATAGAATATATAACCAAAACCTTTTTCCTTGTCTTTCTCTAATGATTCTATGGTTGCGAATAAATACTTTTCTTGTTGTGCAGGTACAATTCCATACAAACTATTTTCTACATTTTCATTCAAATATTTAATATTATACGTTATTTGTGTTGATACTTGCACTTGAAAGGGAACAAGATAGGTGTTTTTGATGTAGAAGTGATGCACACCTCCTCGTGATTCTGTCCAAATATCACATATCATTTTTGTAGAATCCAAAGTGATTTTTTGGGCAGATAAATTTGTCAAAAAAAACAAAAAATAAAAACAAAGAAATAAAAATAATTTCATAGAAATAAAAGGAAAAATAGCATTTATGGTTACAAAAGTACATATTTTTTAGAAAAAACAAAAAATATATCATTTTTTATTTTTTTATAAGATAAAAGCACCAATTTAAAACTAACAATCTACTTTTTTGTTATATTTGCAAAAAAAATAAAAAAAATGGAAAAAAGACCTTTGATTTTAATTTCAAATGATGACGGAATCACCGCAAGAGGCATCAATCATTTAGTAATGGCAATGAAAGAAATAGGTGAAGTTGTGGTAGTTGCACCCAACAAACCTCAATCAGGAATGGGACACGCTATTACTATCGGGCAACCTATCCGCCTCGATAAATCTACTATTTTTGGTGATGATGTATTGGCTTACGAATGTTCAGGCACTCCCGCAGATTGTATAAAATTAGCAAAACATCACGTTTTGAAAGACAGAAAACCTGATTTAGTAGTAAGTGGTATTAATCATGGTAGCAATTCTTCTATTAGTGTTATTTATTCAGGCACAATGTCTGCGGCTATTGAAGCAGCCATTGAAGAACTGCCTGCGATTGGTTTTTCTTTGTGTGATTATGGTTCACAAGCAGATTTTTCGCATACGCAGGAATATGTGCAAAAAATTGCATTGCAGGTTTTAGCCAAAGGACTTCCAAAAGGTGTGGCTTTGAATGTGAATATTCCTAAAAAATCAGACGAAAAAATAAAAGGAATTAAAATAGCAAGGCAAGCATTAGGACATTGGGGCGAAGAATTTGATGAACGAACAGACCCACATCATAGAAAATATTTTTGGCTGACAGGTTATTTTGTGAACAAAGACAATGGAGAAGACACTGACGAATGGGCTTTGAAACACAATTACGTTTCGGTTGTTCCTTGTATTTTTGATTTGACGGCACATTTTGGACTCAGTGAGTTGAACCAATGGAATTTATGATTAAAAAAAAAATATTAATTGTTGATGATATGCACCTCTCTATTCTAAAAATGTTAGAAAATTTAGATTTTGAGGTCATATATCAGCCTACTATTCAAAGAAACGATATTTTTTTGATAATAAAAGATGTTGTTGGGCTAATTATTAGAAGTAAAACAAAAATAGATGCTGAGTTTTTGGGTTATGCTTCTCATCTACAATTTATTGCAAGGGCAGGAGCAGGCTTAGATTTGATTGATGTAGAGTTAGCATCGCAAAATAATATTCTTTTATTGAATGCACCTGAAGGAAATAGAGATGCTGTTGCAGAACATACTTTGGGGTTAATGCTTAATTTGTTCAATAAAATTAGCGTTGCTGATAAAGAAGTACGCAATAAAATTTGGGAAAGAGAACAAAATCGTGGCTTTGAAATTAAAAATAAAACAATAGGTATTATTGGTTTTGGAAATATTGGACAAGAAGTAGCCAAAAGACTTGCTAATTTTGATTGCAAAATTTTGGTGTATGATAGAAGTAAAAAAGATTTCTCAAACACAAAAGCAATAGAAGCTACTTTAGCACAAATTTTTGAGGAAACGGATATTCTTACTTTGCATATTCCATTAGATAAGAAAAATTTGAAATGGGTAAACAAAGATTTTTTACAAAAATTCAAAAAACCAATTTGGCTTATTAATACGGCAAGAGGCGAAATATTGTGTTTAGAAGCACTAATTGAAGGTTTAGAAAGTGGAAAAATTATTGGTGCAGGATTAGATGTATTAGAAAATGAAAAATTAAATACACTTTCTCCATTACAACAATTACATTTTGATTACTTAGCACAATCTAAAAGGGTAATTCTAACGCCTCACGTAGGCGGTTGGACTTATGAATCTTATGAAAGAATTAGTGAAGTATTGGCACAAAAAATTGCAAAAATTAAGGTTCAATAATATTTCTTTAGCCTTGATAAATATTGAAAAGAAAGCACTTAACTTTATCCATCAAACAAAAAAATAGAACATTTATTATCAGAAAAACGTATATAGTTTTATATTTATTCATATTTCTACAATCTTATTCTAATTATGAAAAAAAAACATTTTATTCTTACTTTTATCTGTGTCTTATTTTTTAGTGCTTATTCTTATGCCCAAAAATATGGTACAGGAATGAATTTTGATGATACAAGATACAATAAAATTCCTAAAAAAGCCGTCCTTTTGAGTAGAGATTATTCAATCATACCCGCCTCTGCGTCTCTAAAAATGTATTGTCCTACCCCTCGAAGTCAAGGAAGTTATGGAACTTGTGTAGGTTGGTCAGGTGCCTGGGGAGTGAGAACGATTTTAGCAGCAAAAGCAAAAGGAATGACTAACCCCGTTGAGATTGCTAAAGAAGGATTTTCACCACATTTTGCTTATTTACATATCAAAAACCCAAAAGATAACAACTGCCAAAATGGTGCTTTTGTTGATGATGTTTTAAAATTATTTCAAGACAAAGGCGTTCCAAAACTCACTGATTATTCAGGGGAATGTCCACAAAATAATCCTGATGAATCTATCTATGAAAAAGCATCAAATTATAAAATAAAAGCACATGCTACACTTTTTGCAAGCGACGAAACAAAACCATTCAAACTAAAAGCGGTTAAAAAAGCATTAGCATCAGGAAATCCTATTATAATTGGAATGTTATGCCCGCCTTCGTTTGGGGCTGCAAAAGGTGCTTGGAAACCTACCGAAATACCTGACTCAAAAATGGGCGGACACGCCATGTGCGTTGTAGGTTATGACGATAATAAATATGGCGGTGCTTTTGAAATATTAAATAGTTGGGGTAATACTTGGGGCAATGGTGGTTTTATTTGGATAACTTATGATACTTTTATTGATTTTGTAAAATATGCTTATGAAGCCATTGATTTTCCGACAAATTTACCTAATAACGTAAATGATTTGGCAGGAAGTTTTAAATTAGAAACATCAAATAATACAGAAATGAGTGCTAACTTTGTAAAGAAAGTTGGCAATGTAGGTATATATCAAACAAAACAACCTTATTTTTCGGGTACAAAATTTAGAATGTATATCACTAACGAACAACCTGCTTTCGTTTATGCCTTAGGGTCAGATTTGGCAACTCAAAAAGTAAATGTCATTTTTCCTTTCAATGAAAATATAAGTCCTGCACTCAATTATAAAGGAAATAGTATTGCTTTGCCAAGCGAAAAGCATTTTGTAAGAATGGATAATACTATAGGAAAAGATTATATGTGTTT